>NZ_JBKVCZ010000034.1:0-53298 GCF_046966825.1 Hungatella sp.
GAGAAGGTCAGCGAAATAACGGCGGCGGATCTATGCGGTCAGATGAAGGAATACGGCGTCCGCCATGTGGTTTATACCGATATTTCCAGAGACGGCATGCTCACCGGCCCCAATGTGGAGGCCACAAAGGCCCTGACAGAGGCAACCGGCATGGACATCATCGCTTCCGGAGGAATGTCTTCCATGGACGATTTGAGACGCCTTCATGAGGCTGGTGTAAAGGGAGCAATTATTGGAAAAGCTCTGTATGAAAACAGAATCAATCTAAGAGAAGCGGTGGAAGCATTCGAATGACAGTGGTGCGGAAGGAGAATGATGTTATGAACGAATATAAAAAGGTGATTCCGGGATTCGGTATCCGCGAGGGAAAAGCGGCCGCACTGTGGGGTGCAGACTGCTGTGAGAATGATGTCCTCGCGCTTTCCCGGTATTACGGTGACAGCGGCGCCGATGAACTGTTCCTCTATGATCTGTCCGAAACGGATGAGGATCACGAGCGTTCCATCGGACTGATCAAGGAAATCGCCAGAACGGCCGATGTCCCCATTATAACCGGAGGCCGCGTCAGACGTCTGGAGGATGTGAAGAAATACCTCTACGCAGGCGCAAAGGCCGTATTTCTCAATGTAGATGTAGATGAAAATGTAGACCTGATGAAGGAGGCCTCCGACCGTTTCGGTGATGATAAGATCTACGCCTGGCTGCCGGATTTCACCTGGCTGGAACGAACTGCGGAATACAGCCAGCTGGGCGCTTCCGTCATGATTCTCGGATGTGTTTGTCCATCGGAAGCGGAGATCGCGCGGCTGGAGGAGAAGGAAGAGACGTTTATCCTCTCATCGGATTGTCCCGACGCGGCTGTATTTTCCTCCATGATGGCTTCTGGCCGTGTATCCGGCGTCATCGGTTCCATGACCGGAAAATCACCTTCCTGCATGGAATTAAAGCAGCAGTTAAAGAAGAACGGCATTGCAGTCGATACCTTTGAAAGTGTGGTGGCGTGGGAAGACTTTAAGCTGAACTCCGACGGACTGATCCCCGTGATCGTCCAGGATTACCGGACCTCCGAGGTTCTTATGATGGCATATATGAATCAGGAAGCCTTTGAGGCGACGCTTCACAGCGGCCTCATGACGTATTTCAGCAGAAGCCGCCAGAGTCTCTGGCTGAAGGGTGAGACCTCCGGCCATTACCAGTATGTGAAGTCTCTCTCCTTAGACTGCGACAACGATACCCTGTTGGCAAAGGTCAATCAGATCGGCGCGGCCTGCCATACGGGAGCGCGCAGCTGCTTCTTCCAGACGTTGGTAAAGAAGGAGTATCAGGAGACGAATCCTTTAAAGGTATTTGAAGACGTTTTCGCCATTATTCTCGACCGTAAGGAGAATCCGAAGGAGGGCTCCTATACCAATTATCTGTTCGACAAGGGAATCGATAAGATCCTGAAGAAGCTGGGCGAGGAAGCGACAGAGATTGTGATTGCGGCTAAAAATCCTGACCCGGAGGAAGTGAAGTATGAGATTTCCGACTTCCTGTACCACATGATGGTATTGATGGCGGATAAGGGTGTAACCTGGGAAGATATTACGCGGGAGCTGGCAAACAGGTAAGTAAGAAATAAGATAGAGGCGATGAGTCGACATAATAATTTTATGTTAATCTGCATGGAAAAATCCTTTGAGAGAAGATAAATGCTATTTTCTTTTAAAGGATTTTTTGTGTTGAAAAATGAGGGCTTTCACCCTGTTCGTGTTTATGTTATAATTAGAAAATTGAGAGAAGAAGGTCTGAAGGGACAGAAACCGTCAGATACTTATCACAACGATACAGAGATCTATAGCTCAAAGGAGGACATGAATCATGTCAGAAGTTTTAAATCACTTTTTAAAGTATGTTTCCTACGATACCGAATCGAAGGAAGACGTGGAAGAATTTCCGAGCACGGAAAGCCAGCGTGTCTTAGCGGAGGTTCTGGCGGAAGAACTGCGCGCCATGCATGCACAGGACGTGCGCGTGGATCAGAACTCATACGTATATGCCACCATACCGGCCACCATGGACAAGAAGGTTCCGGTAATCGGTTTTATCGCTCATATGGATACGGCTCCGGCTTACTCCGGCGCCAATGTACACCCGCAGATTGTAAAACAGTATGACGGCGGAGACATCCTGATGAATCAGGAGACCGGTCTCACCATGAAGACAGCCGATTTCCCGGATCTGTTAAAGTATAAGGGACAGGACATTGTCACCACGGACGGAACCACACTGCTTGGTGCGGACGACAAGGCCGGTGTCGCAGAAATCATGACCATGGCAGAGTATCTTCTGGCTCACCCGGAGATTCCCCACGGAACGATCCGCATTGGCTTCACACCGGATGAGGAAGTGGGACACGGAGCAGATTTATTCGATGTGGCAGGATTCGCCGCAGATGCCGCCTATACCGTGGATGGCGGAGGATTAGGCGAATTGGAATATGAGAACTTCAATGCAGCCTCCGCGAAGGTGGATATCCACGGCTCCAGCATTCATCCAGGCTCCTCCAAAGGAAAGATGAGGAATGCGATACTCATGGCCATGGAGTTCCACAACATGCTTCCGGTCTTTGAAAATCCCATGTATACAGAAGGCTATGAAGGATTTTTCCATCTGGATTCCATGCGCGGGACCGTGGAAGAGGCTCATTTAGACTACATCATCCGCGATTTTGACGAGAAAAAGTTTGCGGAGAAGAAAGAGTTTATCACGCGTGTTGCCGTCTACTTAAATGACAGATACGGAAAAGGCACCGTGAATCTGGAACTCAAGGAAAGCTACCGCAACATGAAAGAAATCATCGAGCCGAATATCTATCTGATCGACATTGCCAAAGCGGCGATGGAAGAGATCGGCATCGAACCGATCGTAACTCCGATCCGCGGAGGCACCGACGGCGCCCGTCTTTCCTACATGGGCCTTCCGTGTCCGAATCTCTGCACCGGAGGCTATAATTTCCACGGTAAGTATGAGTTTATTCCAGTACAGTCCATGGAAAAAGTGGTTGAGCTATTGTTAAAAATTGTAGAAAAATTCGCAGAACGCTAAAGGAGGATTCTTTATGGGAGAACTGGCGAAACTGCCGAATATCGGCAAAGTAGTGGAGGAACAGTTAAACCAGGTCGGTATCACGACTTATGAGGAACTTAAGGAGCTCGGAAGCCGTCAGGCCTGGCTGCGTATCAAGGCCATCGATGACTCTGCCTGCATTCATCGTCTCTATTCGCTGGAGGGAGCCATACTCGGCATAAAGAAAACGGAGCTTGACGCGGAAACAAAGGCGGATTTGAAAGACTTTTATAATTCGTTTCGTTAGAATCGGGCTGCCTGGTTTTTCCGAAATTTATAAAGAACGACAGAGTGTACCGTGTTGTGCGGTATCCTCTGTCGTTTTTTATTGTAATCCCGCATTCGATCCTTTTGACAAATCCTTTGTCACATCTTTCTCACCTCCATCATAAAATAACATCAGATAATCTCTTTGCACTGCATTCCATCTGAAAGGATGCGGGATCAACAGTACAAACTGAGCAGGCAATGTCTGTAAATGACATGAAGCCGGGCCGTCGAGACGGCAGCAGATGGGTATCAGGCGCATCTGTGGGACAGTAGTATGTTCCACAGGTGCGCCTTTTTTGTCGTATTTTATTATGGGAGGTTCCTTATGGAGACTTGGAACAATGGAATGCCGGAAGGTCTGACAACCGCCGGGGCACAAAAGCTTCTCGAAAAATACGGAAGAAATGAACTGACTCCGCAAAAGAAAGAAAGTTTTTTTAAGAAAGCACTCCACGTCATGGCGGAACCCATGTTTCTCCTTCTGATGATCGCCTCGGTGATCTACTTCATTTTAGGAGAGCCACGGGATGGTGCAGTGATGCTCCTGTTTGTCACCTGCATGATTACCATTGATGTGGCCCAGGAATGGAAGACCGACCGCACGCTGCGTGCGCTCAGGGATTTGTCTGCTCCGCGTGTAACGGTGATCCGCGACGGTATCAGACAGGAGATTGCCAGCGCGGAGCTGGTACCCGGGGATATCATGGCGCTCTGCGAGGGCATTAAGATTCCGGCCGACGGGTCCATCGTATCCTGCAGCGATTTCTGTGTCGATGAATCAACGCTTACCGGTGAACCGGTCCGTGTCTGGAAGCATGCCCGGTCGTCGGAACCCGATCCTTCCCCGGAACCGGAGAGCAGCGAAGGCTACTGGAAACACGATTTCTGCTACGCGGGCACCCTGGCCGTGCAGGGAAATGCTTATGTTCTGGTGGAAAAGACAGGCGCAGCCACGGAATATGGAAAGGCGGGAAGCCACGTTCTGGAAGCGGAAAAGGTGATGACTCCGCTTCAGAAGCAGACGAAGAGCCTGGTCACCGTCTGCGCGGGAATCGCAGCGCTGTTATTTCTCCTCGTCAGCGCCTTCACTTACATCAATCTGACTGGTTATCCCTTCCAGGAACGGCTGATCAAGAGCATTTTGTCGGGAGTCACTCTGGCCATGGCCATGATACCAGAGGAATTTCCCGTGGTTCTCACCGTCTTTCTCTCTATGGGAGCATGGCGGCTGGCTAAGAAGCACTCTCTGGTGCGTCATCTGCCGTCGGTCGAGACACTGGGAGCCGTCTCTGTCCTCTGTGTGGATAAGACCGGAACCATCACGAAGAACCATATGGAAGTGAAAACGTTGTGGCCCGGGGCCGCCAAAGACAGCGGTCTGGTATTCCTTATGGGGCTGGCCTGCGAGACCGACGCCTATGACCCCATGGAGAAAGCCATGCTGGAATACTGTGAGAAGTCTGGAGTTACAAAGGAGAATCTCTTTCGCGGCACGCTTATTAAGGAGTATGCATTTACCAACGAATCCAGGCGAATGGGGCATGTCTGGGAGCTGGATGGGGAACGCCTCGTGGCTGCCAAGGGGTCTCCGGAAGCCATTCTCGAACTCTGTTCTCTCTCTGAAAATGAGCGGAAGGCGGTGGAAGAGAAGGTCGCAGAGCTGTCCGGCGAAGGACTCCGCGTCATCGCCATGGCGTCTGCGGCCCTGCCTCCGGATGAAAATATTCCAGACTCTCTGGCTGGGTGCAGCCTCCTGTTTTCCGGGCTTGCAGGACTTTATGATCCGCCGAGGGAAGGCATAAGGGAAGATATTGCCCTCTGCCGGAGGGCAGGTATCCGTATCGTCATGATCACCGGAGACAGCAGCTTAACTGCGGCGGCCATCGCCGCACAGACCGGAATCGACTGGGAGAGCGGCAGTGTAACCGGTGAGATGCTGGACCGCATGACAGAGGAAGAGCTGCTGCAGGCCGTAAAGTCGGTATCGATCTTCGCGCGGGTCATTCCCGAGCACAAAATGCGGATTGTCAAGGCTCTGAAGGATAGCGGGGAGATCGTCGCCATGACCGGGGACGGAGTCAATGATGCGCCTGCGCTGAAATATGCGGACATTGGAATCGCTATGGGAAAACGGGGAAGTGAGGTATCCAGGGAGGCCGCAGACTTAATCCTGATGGATGATAACTTTCACACCATTGTCGAGACCGTGCGGGATGGGCGGCGGATCTACGATAATATCCGAAAAGCGGTAGGATATATCTTCACCATCCATATCCCCATTGCCCTGGCCTCCCTGTCGGCCTCCATGCTGGGGATCGCACCTTCTGCGCTCATGTTTCTGCCTGTACACATCGTATTAATGGAACTGATGATTGATCCGACCTGCTCCGTGATCCTGGAGCGGCAGCCTGCGGAATCGTGCGTCATGTGCAGACCGCCGCGGAAACGATCGGAAAAGCTGCTGCGCCTTTCCTCTCTGACGAAAAGTATCGTGCAGGGGCTCGTCCTTTTCGGCACCTCCTTCGGAAGCTATTACCTGACGCTCTGTCAGGGTGAATCTGCCCCGCAGGCGCGCTCCATGGGGCTTTCCATCGTGATCCTGGGCAATCTGTTCCTTGTGCTGGTCAATGCTTCCGAGTGCGACAATGCCTGGTGCTCCGCGAAGAAACTGGCGCGGGACCGCGTCATGCGTCTGGCCGCCTTTATGACGCTGCTGCTTCTGGGAGTCAGCCTTTACAGCCCGATTCATTTTTGAAGCTGGCGCCCTTATCCCTGCTCCAATTCTTTACAGCACTCTGCATCGCTGCCGTTTCTGTACTCTGGTATGAGCCTGTAAAAGCAGTAAGAAATCGAAAATGCAAAGAAACGTGATCGCCCAAAGCATAAAATAAAAAGATGAAGTCCGGACCCTGTGATCCAGACTTCATCTTTTCATAATGACCGTAATATCTGTAATACGTATAATTCCCTTTCTATAACGTCCTGGCCTGACGCTTCTACAGCAGCCGCCGTCTGTACCGGATAAAGTACCCCAATCCGACCGCGTCCGCCAGAAACCACCCAATAGGCACCGACCACCAGATTCCAACCACGCCGACCGCCGGAATGGAAGACAGAACATGGGCGAGCAGGACGCGGGTTCCCAGGGAGATGACCGTAAGCACCACGGACATGCCTGGCTTTCCCAGCGCACGGTAAAGTCCGTAGAGCAGAAACAAACAGCCGATTCCGCAGTAAAAAGCCCCCTCAATATGAAGATAACGAATTCCTTCCGCAATAATAGCCGTCTCCCGTTCACTGACAAACAGAAGCATCAGCGGACGCGCAAAGATCCAGATAATCGCGGAAATCGCAAGGCAGAACAGAAAGGAGACGAGGACCGCTCCCTTAAATCCGGTCTGAATCCGGTCCTTCCTTCCTGCGCCGAAATTCTGGGCAATAAAGGAGGAGAAGGCGTTGCCAAAGTCCTGTACCGGCATATAGGCAAAGGAATCTATCTTCACAGCGACCGCAAATGCCGCCATCACCGTTGTACCAAAGCTGTTGACAAGGCCCTGCACCATCAGGATGCCGAGATTCATGACGGACTGCTGGACACACGTCAGCACGGAAAATCCGGCAATCTCTTTTAAACAGGAGCGGCGGATTCTCCTGTGTTCTTTTCCGATACGCAGCCATGGGCAGGAAAACCAGGAATAGACGGCAATTCCAATCCCTGAAACGTACTGGGAGATTACGGTGGCTTCGGCGGCTCCGGCGACACCGCGGTGAAGTCCCAGCACAAACCAGAGATCCAGAGCGATATTCAGCACGGCGGAAACAGCTAAAAACAGCAGAGGCGTGACGGAATTACCAATGGCGCGCAGGAGACAGGAAAAATAGTTATAGAGAAACACCGCCATGATACCGCAGAAAATGACGATCAGGTACTCCCGCATCATCCCCCGTATTTCCTCCGGCACTCTTAAAAAAACAAGGATCAGATCCGCACTCCAAAAGGCCAGCAGATTCAGAAGGATACTGATTACCGCAATGAGAAGAAAGGAGGTAAAGATACTTTCTTTCAGCCCGTCAAAATCCTTCTGCCCAAACCGGATCGAAAAGACGGCGCTGCTTCCCATACAGAGTCCCAGCAGGATCGAGGTCAGAAAAGTCATCAGGGTAAATGCGGATCCCACCGCCGCCAGTGCGTCCGGCCCGAGGAAACGGCCCACAATGAGAGTATCCGCCACATTATAGCACTGCTGTAAAAGATTGCCTAAAATCATGGGAACCGCAAAGAGAAGCATGGTTTTCATCACCGGCCCCTGTGTTAAATCACCTTTTATCATCGCGCAAAAACCTTTCTATATGTAATTTATAACTTACGTTTCGTAATTATTATATCGGTTAAAAGAGCGCATGTCAATTAATAGATTGCCTTTTGCAGCAAATGATTTTATAATATCAGGAGAGTAACTGGTGAAATGATTGTATCTATGATTGTAAAAAACGATCGTAAAAGAAGGAGATAACATGTTTCTTGAAGGTCTGGATGAATTGGATCAGAAGATTGTACAGCTGTTGATTAAAAATGCCCGCATATCCTATTCGGAAATAGGCAGCCTGGTCGGTATCTCACGGGTGGCCGTCAAGATGCGGGTCCAGTCGCTGGAAAAACGGGGCGTCATCGAAGAGTATACCACCATTATCAATCCCCAAAAGATCAGCGGAGCCGTATCCTGCTACTTTGAGATTGAGACAAGCCCGGACACACTGGCCCAGGTAACAGAGACACTGCGCCGGAACGAGACCATCACCCAGATCTACCGTGTCACCGGAAAGAACAAGCTGCATGTCCACGCGGTCGCCGCGTCGGGAGAGGAGATGGAGCAGCTGATCGAGGAAGTGATAGACCCGCTTCCCGGAGTACTCAGCAGCAGCTGCAATATGATTCTGTCCCGGATCAAGGATATCAAGGGGCTGCGGCTGTGACGCTGCGGTTTACGCCTTCAGTAAACAACGGGGGCCGTCTAAAAAAAGATTGTAAAAATTATTAAAAAAGTGTACAATCATCATGAGCACTGGCGAAAGGTGAGACAGAAAGGTGAGGATACAGATGAGAGAAAAAAATGGAGTGATGGCTCAAAGAAGAGAACTGACGAAGGATATGGCGATTTGCGGCCTTTTTGCCTCATTAATCGCGGTAGGGGCCTTTTTAAAAATAGTAATTCCGGTAGGCGTGGATACGATGAATTTTACACTTCAATGGCTTTTCGTGCTTCTGGCAGGTCTTCTGCTGGGATCGAAGCGGGCGTTTTACAGTGTCACAACGTATCTGGTCATTGGATTGGTAGGATTTCCGGTTTTTGCACGCGGCGGCGGCCCTGCCTATTTAATCCGGCCGACCTTCGGCTTTCTGCTGGGCTTTGCTTTTGCGGCCTATGCGATGGGAAAGGTATGTGAGATCCTGCATTCGTCGAAGATCAGGACCTGGATCCTTGCGGCAGCGATCGGTTACGTCATTTATTATGGAACGGGAATCTTATATTTTTACTTTATTACGCATTTTATCGTCGTTACACCGAACACCGTAGGCTGGGCGGCGATTTTCGCAGTCTATTGTCTGCCTACCATGTTTCCGGATGGCCTGCTGTGCATTCTTGCCATTATGCTTGCCGCAAGGCTGCGTCCGGTGGTGTCGCAGATGCTGTCATAGAAATGAATAAAAGAGGATAGATGGCGATTCTTTTATCTTCCTTCCATAGAATCAGGATTATAAGCAGCGGACTCTTCGGAGTCCGTTTTTCTATTTCGTGCGTTTATATCCCGTCTGCTGCCAGTTTCACTTTCCGGCTTCACTTGCTGCGTTCATTTGCCGATTTCACTCGCCGATTACTCTGTCCATATGTGGTTGAGTTTTTTTCGGTTATGCTTTATAATTATTATTTATATGATATGTCAGCGGAGAAAAAGTGAGGTGATCCTTTGGACGGGAAAGAAACTATATTAATTGCAGATGATGCAGATCTCAACCGGGCTATATTAAGAAACTTATTCGAGGATGAATATAACCTGCTGGAGGCAGAGAACGGAGAGCAGGCCCTTATTCTGCTGCGGCAGTACCGCGAACGAATCACCGTGGTTCTCCTTGATCTCGTCATGCCGGAAAAAGATGGCTACGAGGTATTAAAGGAGATGCAGGAGACCCGTTTTCTTTACCACTCACCAGTCATCGTGATCACGGCGGACGACAGCATGGGAAACCGCACCAGGGTATTTGAACTGGGCGCATCCGATGTCATCGCCAAGCCCTTCGATCCCGCTGAAATTAAAAACCGTGTTAAAAATATTATAGAACTGGGCCGTTACAGGCGGCAGCTGGAGACCATGGTCGCGGAACAGTCTGCCCGCACACGGGAGGCCAATGCCGCGGTGATCGATATGCTCACCTCAGTCATCGAATACCGCAGCCTTGAATCCGGTCAGCATATCCGCCGCATCCGGATGTTCACACAGATTCTGCTGGAGGACGTAGCGGAAAACTATCAGGTCTACAACCTGGACAGCCGGAAGATCCAGCTTATTACAGAGGCCTCTTCCCTGCACGACATCGGTAAGATTGCCATTCCCGACAGTATTCTCAACAAGCCCGGAAAGCTGACATATGAGGAATTCGAAGTCATGAAGACCCATACGCTGAAAGGCTGCGAACTTCTCACAGACCTGGACAGTCTGCGTGATCAGGAGTATTTTGAATATGCCTACCGGATCTGCCGCTATCACCACGAGCGATGGGATGGAAACGGATATCCGGATGGCCTGAAGGGGGACAGCATCCCCATCTGCGCACAGGTGGTGGCCATCGCGGACTGCTACGATGCGCTCACGACAGACCGCGTGTATAAAAAAGCCATCGCCCCCAGCCAGGCCTTCAGTATGATTCTGAATGGAGAATGCGGGAAATTCTCTCCGCGGCTTCTGGAATGCTTTAAAAATGTAAGGGATAAATTTGCGCAGCTTTCCGCAGAGTATGCCGACCATCTGCCCGGCAAGCTCAAGACGGCTCCGCATATTCCCTCCGCCTCCCTCTATGATACCGGAGACAACACGCTGGAACAGAGCCAGCTTAAATATTTCACCCTGCTGCGCCATATGGATTCAACGGTCATGGAACTGGATTACGATACCGGTGTCTATCATCTGGTCTACTTAGCGGATCAGGATTTTTCCGCACTACGGTCAGGCAACCGTTTCGAGGACGCCATCCGCAATTTTGCGGAAGCGGCGGTTCATCCTGAAGACCGTGCGCAGGTATTAGCCCTGCTGGACAATTATATCAGGGAGCTTTTCGACGAAGGACTGACCTGCCGCGACCGGAGGTACCGGATCCTGGACCGCATCAGGGATACATACGTCTGGTGCAGAGCCTCACTGCTTCGTATCAATCTGGAGAATCCCCGTCAGCACCGGGTACTGCTGGTGTGGCGCAAGGAAGAATTTCCGCAGACGGTTCAGACGGATCAGCCAGGCCATCCCGTTCCATTCGAACCGCTGCCAGTCGCTTATCCGGCTGCCGACCTGCTCTTAGGCGGCATTCAGAAGTGCCGGTGCGATCAGCATTTTACACTGATCCAAATCAGCCACAGCCTCGTGAATCTGCTGCATTATTCCGAGCGCGAGATCGAAACGCAGTTTCACAACCATCTGATGGAACTCGTATATCCCCCTGACCGGGAAAAGCTGGCAAAGCAGTTTAAGGAACAGCGCAACGAGGGAAAGATTCTGGAACTCGAATACCGTCTTGTGGCAAAGGATGGCCATACGGTCTGGGTATCCGATCACTGTATCATCACGGTGGAGAACGGTGCCGAGGTTGCGTATTGCGTGATTCTGGATGCAGCCCGACACCATCAGGCGGAGGAGCAGCTGCGTCTGTCCCTGGAACGGCACAATATCATCATGGAACAGACGAATGATATTATTTTTGAATGGGATATCCGTAATGATGAACTGTATCTCTCCCCCAACTGGAAGAATCTGTACGGTTACCAGCCTATTACTAAGAATGTGAGCAGTGATATCTCCAGAATATCGCATATCCATCCGGACGATGTTCCGGTATTCCAGGATCTGATGCAGACCATGAGAACCGGCCTCCCTTATAAGGAAGCCGAATTCCGTATTGCGGATGGAGCCGGCGTCTATCGCTGGAGGCTGGCGCGCGCCACCGCTCAGTTTGACAGTGACAACAAGCCATTTAAGGCTGTCGGGGTGATCGTGGATATCGATTCGCAGAAGGCCGAGAAAGCGTCCCTGGAGGACCGGGCGGCACGCGATGTACTCACCGGCCTCTATAACAAGGTTTCTGCCCAGGGCAGGATAGAAGCACACTTTTCGGTCTGCGCTCCCGATGACCTGTCGGCCCTGATGATTCTGGATGTGGATGATTTTAAACAGATCAACGACCGATACGGCCACATGTTCGGGGACGCGGTACTGGTGGAGCTCTCCTCAAATGTGGCGAAGCTGTTCCGCGGCCAGGATACGGTCGCGCGGATCGGCGGCGATGAATTTCTGATCTTTATGCCAAACGTCCGAAAGGAAGAGGTGGCAGAGCAGCGTGCAGAGGAAATCCTTTCGGTTCTGAGGGATCTGCTTCATGAAAACATGAGAGATATGACCTTTTCGTGCAGTGTCGGCCTGGCCTTTGCCAGGGGCGGCGCCTTGAGCTTCCGGGATTTATTTGAACACGCCGACCGTGCCCTTTACAGGGCCAAGGCAGCAGGCAAACAGCAGGCGGTCTGCTATCAGGATGAGATGCTGAATGGGCTTGTCGGCAGACCGGAGGAGGAAGCGGCAGTCTGCCGGACGGAGATTGATTCGGACCGTTTGAAGCAGTGGAATCTTCCCACCCTGATTTCGAGGGCGTTTGATATTCTTTACGGCGCTAAAGATTTCGGGAAGGCGGTGCAGTCCATTCTGGCCCTGATCGGGGAGATGTTTGAAATCAGCCGGACTTATATCGTTGAAAGCAGCAAAGATGGGCGGCGCTGCAACAACACCTTTGAGTGGTGCGCCGAAGGCATCGAGCCGCAGATCCATTACCTCCAGCAGGTTCCCTATGTGAGCAACGGCTTTGATTACCGGAAGAACTTTGGTGAAGACGGACTCTTTTACTGTCAGAATATCAGCAAACTGGCGGACCGGGAAAAGGGATTTCTGGAGGGGCGGGCAGTTGTCCACCCCTGGTACGCCATACGGGAAAATGGTATCTTCTACGGTCTGGTAGGCTTTGATGACTGCGGAATCCGCCGTTTCTGGACCAGGGAGCAGATCGAGGCGCTGACCTTTACAGGCAAGCTGCTGTCCGTGTTCCTACTCAAGTACCGGACCCAGGATGCCCTGAGTGAATCCGTGCTGAACCTGCACAGTGTTCTGGATCAGCAGGAGGTATGGCTGTATGTCCTGGATCCGGACACCTACACCCTGCGTTACCTCAATCGAAAGACAAAGGAACTGGTGCCAGAAGCAGAACCTGGCAGGCCCTGCTATGAGGTGTTTTATAAGCGGGACAGTCCCTGTGAAAACTGTGCGCTTAAACAAGCCCGTGAGACCGGCCAGAGCACCATGGAGCTATACAATGATATTCTGGGGATTTGGGTTCTGACTGACGCTTCGATTGTACAGTGGAACCGGATGGAAGCATGCCTTGTGTGCTGCCGGGACATTTCCCGTTACAAGGATAAGAAGAGCCAGGATTTGAAACAGCAGACGAAAGAATCAGGCGGAGGAGCATATGAATACAGATAATTACAGCCAGTTAAAGACACGAATCCTGGACATTCTATGGAACGAAACGGATTTTGATGCGGCAGTCCGCCGCGTGCTGGTATTAGTAGGAAACGAATTTTCAGCGGATATTGTATACATTTCGGAATATTCCGTTTCCGACAGTCAGTTTATCAACACCTATCTCTGGACCGCTCCGGGCTTCATGGATTCCGCCTGGAACAGGAAGGACACCGATCAGAAGAGACTGGACGCGCAGAGGGGAGCCTTCGCCATGGGCAGTACTACCGCCTTCTGGAGCACGGACACCCTGCCTGAGGAATCGGCTGCGATTCTGAAACGGCTGGGCACCCGTTCATTGCTTCAGGCGCCGATTAAGGCTCAGGGCCGTCTGGCCGCCTGCATTGGTTTGTCCGACTCCGTCCGCTTCCGCACAGACTGGGAAGGCGACACGAAGACCAGGGAATGCGTCATGACGATCGCCCAGATCATCGGCATCTTCCTGCTGAAAACCCGGTATGAACAGATCAATGGAGACTACCAGAATAAACTGGAAAAATCGCTTCTGGCGTCACAGAAACGGACGGACGCAGCATACGATCTGCTGGATTCCATTTCATCGGGTGTCATTCTCGTGCGTCTCTATCCGGATGGAAGGGCAAAACCGCTGTACGCCAACCTGGGGATGTACCGGCTTCTCAGAATCCCCCGGACCGCGGAGGATGCCATTGTTCCTGACCGTAACGCCGCCGTTCTGGAAAGTGAATATTTTGACGACTTTTTCGCCAATATTCCGGAGCCGGATAACCAACGGGTACGTCAGGAATATCGGGAAGGTTTCAAAACGGATCACTTCAGTGTCAAAAAGTACCGGCTGCTCCGCGGTGACGGTACTTACGTATGGGTCAGCTCAAATTTGAGCCTGCGTGAATCGACAGCGGAGTGCCGTATCTATTACGCTACCTACACAGATATGTCGGAGGAGATCAGCCTCCAGACGAATTTAATGGAGATGCTTCAAAAAGAAAAGCAGATAACGGCCGATTTAGAGAAAGCCAACCGGGCAAAATCAGATTTTCTGTCCCGGATGAGCCATGATATCCGCACCCCCATGAATGCAATCATGGGGCTGTCGTCCATTGCGAGAACTCACTTAAATATACAGGAGCGTCTGGTGGACTGTCTCGATAAGATCGATTCCTCGGCCAAGCTGCTGTTAAGTATTATCAATGAAGTTTTGGATATGTCCAAAGTAGAGAGCGGTAAGATTACGCTGTCTGAGGAGGAGGTTCATCTGGCGGAGCTGATTCACAGTGTGGTATCCATGGTGCAGCCTCTGGTCGATGAAAAGCAGCAGCAATTTCAGATCCATGTCAACGATATAGAGCATGAGTCTGTGCTCGGTGATGTGCAGCGGCTCCAGCAGCTGATCATGAATCTGCTGACCAATGCAATCAAATACACCCCGACGGAAGGGTTAATCCGGCTGGATATTTTTGAAAAGCCATCAAACGATCCGGAGAAAAGCTGCTATGAGTTCGTGGTGGAGGACAATGGAATCGGGATGCACACCGAATTTCTGACACGGGTCTTTGAGCCGTTTGAACGGGCGGAGGAGAAGCAGATCGACGCCGTACAGGGTACTGGCTTAGGCCTTGCCATCTGTAAGAGTATTGCAGAAAAGATGGGTGGCAGCATACAGGTAGAGAGCGAATACGGCGCAGGCAGCAGATTTACCGCCTCGGTGACATTAAGGAGAAGCGACGGAATTGCTGACGACGAAGCGCTCAGGGGACTGTCTGTCCTGGTGGCGGATGACGATGAAATCACCTGCCTCAACACCTGCACCCGTCTGGAAGCGCTTGGCATCCGGTGTGAATGGGTATTAAACGGCCAGGATGCGATAAAACGGGCCTCTGCGATGCATGAGAGCGGACGCGATTACTTTGCGGTAATCCTGGACCTGAAAATGCCGGAACTGGACGGAATCGAGACGACACAGAGGTTACGGGAGGTGTTGGGTAGCCGGATACCGATTATTCTGATATCCGCCTATGATTTCTCTGCGTATATAGACAGGGCAGCGGCGGCAGGAGCTAATGACTTCATTACCAAACCACTGTTTCGTTCCCGCCTGGTTTCGAAGTTGAAGCAGTTTCTGGACAGCGAAAGCACCGTACAGCCGGAAGTGCAGACACAGACCGGCTCACTATTTATGGGAAAACGAATCCTGCTGGTGGAAGACAACGATCTGAATCAGGAAATTGCCTCCGAAATGCTGGAAACGCTGGGAATTACTGTGGAGGTCGCCGGAAACGGGAAAGCTGCCCTGGAGCGTTTCATGGAATCCCCTCCCGGATACTACGATCTGATTTTTATGGATATGCAGATGCCGGTGATGGATGGCTGCACCTCAACCCGGAAAATCCGGGCAATAGAGAGAGACGATGCCAAAAGCATACCGATTATAGCCATGACCGCGAATGCCTTTGCCGATGACCGTCAGAAGACGGCGGAAGCCGGAATGAACGAACACCTGGCAAAACCCATTAATATGGAACAGTTGAAGAGGGCGCTGGACCAATGGCTAAAAAATAGTGCAGTGAGGTTTAAAACCGCTGATGAATAATAAAGCAAAATTTAATTGGAAGTTTCTTTTGGTAACAGCATTTACGCTGATTATCGCAATCATCCTGATTCTCTATCTTTCTATTATCCGGCAGACCATGTATCTGGAGAGCTCCGAGCATCTGGATGAGATTTCCCGTCAGATGGCTGTCTCCATAGAAAAGCAGTCTGAGAACCAGTGGAATATGGTGAATATCATCTACCGGTACTTTTCCGCTAATGCCGATCAGGAATGGAGCAGCATTAGCGATTATACAAAGGAAAAAAAGGAAGACTGGGGATTTGATTCTCTCTGTTTTGTGGATGAAAACGCCACCTATTACGATAAAGATAATTCGGTCTCCCTTCTTTCTTACAAAGAGGTCACCACGGATTAGCTCACGAATCACAAATCCGTGATTCTGGATAATACCATTTTTGAAGATGAGAACAAGCTGATCTTTCTGTCCCCGGTAAAAGATATGACCATTCATGGGAAGACATTTAAAGCCATAGGCGCGGCGTACAACAGCCGGAACATCTTTGATATTCTTGATATTAAAGCCTTTGACGGCAGGGCGGAACTGTATATCACCCACGGTAATGGAGTCGTGCTTTTCCGCACGGCCCAGGAACATGTCATGACCGGCTACAATCTGTTTAACAGCCTGGAGGAAGAACGATTCAGCAGAGGTTCGGTGCACCAGCTGCGGGAAAATATTAATACCGGTCACCAGCAGCTGATGACCGTACAGATAGGAGGTCAGGAGTACTATTTAAATCATACTCCGGTAGGCGTTGATGACTGGCAGCTGACTATGCTGGTGCCGGTGAAGGTAGTCAGCGGAAGAATGCAGCAGTCAACATTTATTACGTCTGCCTTCTTTCTCCTGATTGCCGCACTGATTATAGCAGCCTTTATTGTGCTTTATACCGATTCTGCAAGAAAGGTTCTTCAGGCAGAGGAATCGGCCCGAAAGGCGGCGGAAGGCGCGAATCTGGCCAAAAGCCAGTTTCTGTCCAACATGTCTCACGATATCCGCACCCCCATGAATGCAATCATCGGAATGACCAAAATCGCTTCTACGCATATGGAGGAGCCGGAAAAAGTAAGCGACTGCTTAAGAAAAATCGAACTTTCGGGACGGCTGCTGGTAGGACTGATTAATGATATTCTGGATATGTCCAGGATTGAGAGCGGCAAGATGACCCTGAATAATGACACAGCCTCTCTGGTGGAGGTCATGGAAAATCTGGTAGGCATTACCCAGCCCACCGTTCGTCAGAAAAATCAGAATTTCAATATCAGACTTCACAATATCGTCCATGAAAAACTGGTGTTCGATTCACTGCGTCTGAGCCAGATTTTGATTAATTTGTTGGGAAATGCGGTAAAGTTTACGCCTGACGGGGGCAGTATCAGCACAGAAGTAACGGAACTGCCGTCTCAAAAAGCTGGATACGCCCATTTTCTATTCCGTGTATCCGATAATGGAATTGGAATATCGCCGGAATTTCAGAAAAACATGTTCACTTCCTTCATGCGGGAGCGGGACAGCCGGATTGATAAGATCGAAGGCAGCGGTCTGGGCATGGCGATCACAAAGATGATTGTGGACATGATGGGTGGAACCATCGAAGTGGAGAGCGAATTGGGGAGAGGAAGTTCCTTTACCGTAGAACTGGATTTTCTGATTGACGAGAAACCGGAGGAACTGATTCTGCCTGCCATGCATATTCTGATTGCCGATGACGATCCGGATACCTGCCGCTCTGCATCCGATTTTTTAACAGAGATGAGAGTTGCAGCGGACATGGCCTTAAGCGGCTCGAAAGCCGTAGAGATGGCAAAGGCAGCCCATGATTCAGGAAACGACTATCAATTTATCTTTCTGGACTGGAAAATGCCTGATTTAGGTGGGGTCGAGGCAGCGAAATCCATCCGCAGATATGTGGGGGAGGAGGTCCCAATTCTGATTATCAGCGCCTATGACTGGTCTGGCATTGAGCTGGAGGCAAACGCGGCGGGAGTTAACGGATTCATTCAGAAACCATTTTTCAAATCAACGCTGTACGGCTGCATCCAGAAGTACTATCTTGGTCAGGAGGCGGAGGCCCCTGCTCCGCAGCAGGAGAAGCTGATTCTGACAGGACGAAGGATTTTGCTGGTGGAAGACAACGAAATCAATCAGGAGATTGCCAGAGAGTGGATGACGGAACTGGGGGCTCAGGTGGAAACGGCATGGAATGGGCGCGAGGCGGTGGAACGCTTTGGCAGCTCTCCTGTCGGTTACTACGATCTGATCCTTATGGATATCCAGATGCCGGTTATGAACGGTTATGATGCCGCGAAGGCAATCCGTGCATCGGACCGGAGGGACGCCCGGAGCATTCCTGTTTTTGCAATGACTGCAGATGCATTCTCGGAAGATATTGCGCTGGCCAAAGCGGCCGGAATGAACAGTCATCTGGCGAAACCTCTGGATTTGACTGTTGTATTAAGGGAGATCAAAAAATATTTTGAATAGTCGAGGGGCGAGATGAAAAGAAACAGAAATAAAAGTCGTCGGTTATACAAGAACGGAATACTGCTTTTGACCGCTGTCCTCTGGGTCTGTGTTATGCTGGGAGGCTGTACGGTTAAAAAGTCCGGAACAGATGAAAATATGCTGGGGGCCGATCTGGAATCTGAACCGGACCGAGTGGTGATCACCGTGACGACAAGCGTCAGCCTGGAGCATTTTGCCGCTGCCGTAGAAGAACGCTTCCCGGATATCCGCCTGGTACAGGACAGCTATATGGGGGATTTTCGTATTAATGAACACATTGCCCGGGTCAGCAACCGGGACTGGGGCGACCTGGTAATAATCGCTGCCGGACTGATCCCAAAAGCCGATATGTCCGGACTGCTGATGGACCTTTCCACCCAGCCATTCCCAGCCGGATATAACTCAAACTCGCTGCAAATGGATCATGAAGGGCATATCTATCTGCTTCCCGGTCCTCTTAATTTTAACTGCAATATCTACAACAAGACCTTGTTTGATGAAAACGGATGGACGGTTCCGGAAAGCTATGAAGAACTAATAACCCTTTGCCAGACGATTGACGAAAGCGGAATCCGTGGATTTCAGTACGTTCTTCGTGATACAAGTACCCAGAGCTATCAAATCTACAATTACTGCGTCCTCTCAGCACTGGATACTCTCACGCATCCGGATGGGCAGACCTGGCATAATCAGCTGATGGAAGGGAAAGCGGTTTCCCTGGAGCCAATGAAGGTCTCATTTCAGAATTTACAGCGTCTGATTGATGCCGGCATGGTCCGTGCCGAGGATATGGAGGTCACCGACACGATCCGAATGGAGCTTATGAAGAACCGGCAGACCGCCATTACACCCGGAGCAGTCAGCATCCTGAATCAGCTCAACGACGAAAGCGGCGATGAGTTCCGTTTCATGCCCCATTTCAGTATGACAGACAACCAGGGGTGGCTCTTAAATCTGGGTTATTATTTTGGTGCAAACCAGAACCTCCGGCAGAGCGGCAGCGAAAAGGAGCTGGAGGCTGCGATGAAGATTCTGAAATTTGTCGCGTCAGAGGAAGGGCAGCAGGCGCTGATTGAGGACCGGCTTGGCATCGTCCCTGCCACACGCGGCGCATCTCTGCCCGAACTCCCGGCATACGACGGGATCCGCGCACAGGCGGAGGGTGGGTACTACATTATGCGGCCCACCTATGATATGTTTACTTCTGTACTGGAAACAGAGATCGCCTCATTTATCCGGGGTGAGACTACCAGCGACGACATATTAGAAAAATGCAGCGCGCTTCTGAAAAAGGGCGCGCCCACAGCAGAAGCAATCGGACAGGCATCATCTGATTTTACAGTCCTGCAGACAGGCCTTTTAAAAGCAGACGCCCTGCGCAGCGCCGCAGGTACTGATATTGCCCTGATCAGTATGGCAGAGCCAGACTGCTTCGTTCCCATTGGAGGCACCCGTTCGAAACTCTATAAAGGGAGAATCACAGAGGACGATATCATCAGAATATCACAGAATACGTTGGGAGAAGATGTAATGTGCAGCCGCGCATCGATGACCGGTGCAAAATTGCTGGAGCTTTTGGATTACGGAGCGGCTTCTGCGAAAGAGCAGGAGAACGGCATGACTAACGGCTTCCATCCGTTTGCCGTTTCCGGTATCACACTTTCCTATGATTTAAATGGTGTAAAAGGGCAGAGAGTCCGCGGCGTAAAGCTGACGGATAAAAAGGAACTCAACCCGGAGGCAGTATATACGGTTGCATTTCTGGACGGTATGCTGACGGAGAGATTTTCATCAGAGCAGGAGAAGACCGGCTTGTCCATGACAGAGGTTCTAAAAGAGTATATCCGGTCGAAGAAAACCGTGTCCCCTGATTCTCACAGAATTACGTTTCACTGACCGGAAGAAAACCGATAAACCGTGATGAATCACGAGTTTATCGGTTTTTTATTCATAGCCCCGGTTCTGCAAATAATCCGATATCCGGCGGACAGTATGTGAAAACGAAAAACAGCACTGCAATCAGCGCAATTACGGCCACAAGAACAGGTTCATACTTTCGAACTTTCCCATTTGGAGTCAGACGCAGGGCAAGGACGAAGGCGGCCAGAACGCTCACCAGAAAGGTGATGATATCCAGGGAAAGCAGATGAAATCCAAGGACTCCCGAGTATGTGTAAAAAATGGTGGGGATCAGCGCACAGCCCGCAAGGTTTCCGACAGCCAGCGCCGATATGACACCAGGTTCTTCCTTCCGAAGACGAACTGACATCCACAGAGAATAGAACAGCATCGGGAAAAATAAAAGCTTGATATGTTCCCAGGTAGACTCCCCTACGGGAGCGAACAGTCCGACCAGAAAGCTGTTTCCCGACAGCTGATAGAGAAAATGTGACAAAGTACCGATCACGGAAACAAAAAAGATTCCAGCCAGTGTATAACGCTTAAGACGGTTCATAGAAAGCCTCATAACATAAAATTTCTCTTTATAGTATGCAGGAAGAGGGGAGAACTATGCCAAATCATGCCGGCGGAACCGGTGTACCGGTATGTGTATCCCTATAAGCAGCGGAAGCGAAAATGATTCCTTGACAATGACATAACTGTTGTTATAATATATAAAATGTAAAAATGCTGGAATGAAAATGCCAGTGAGATGGAAAGGAGGAGAGGAAGTGAACCATTTTTAAAAAAAACACACGACTCTATGCATTTCTTGCTGCGTTTCTTGTGACCGCAGTGATGCTTCTCTCCGGTCTTTTTATCGTCACACATGCTGAGCATGACTGTACGGGTGAAAACTGCCTTGTCTGCGCGGAGATCGAAGCCTGCGTATGTACCATACAGCTGTTGTCAAAAGCAGTTGGAACAGGAGCAGTTGTCATCTTTGCATATCTTGTCATTTCAAAAATCTTATCACTCTGTCAGACCGGACTCTTTCTGTGCCCGGTTTCTTTGGTCAGCTTAAAAATCCGTTTAGACAATTGAATCATCCTCCCACAAGGCAGTTAGCCGTTCACTTTATGTGTATGGCTTGACAGGATACGTCTGTCATGAAATCTGCCTTTTTTTGTGTACCCTTTTTCTCTGCCCTAAGGGCTGAATGACTGAAAACACAATCTGGAGGATTTATTTTATGAAATTTTATTCTATTAAGACGCTGCGTGCGCTGGCTATGACAGCGCTTGTTTCCGCTGCCATGCTTACCGGCTGCACAAGAGCCGCGGCGCCGAACCCGGCAGCAAAAACAGAAGCCATGGAGAGCAAAAAAATGCTGAAGGTCATGGCCAGCTTTTATCCCATGTACGACTTTGCAGCTAAAATCGGCGGCGACAAGGCGGAAGTGATTACCCTGGTTCCGTCCGGCACAGAACCCCATGACTGGGAGCCGGCTGCTGCCGATATCAGGAATCTGGAAGAAGCCGATCTGTTCATCTACAGCGGAGCCGGAATGGAGCACTGGGTGGACGATGTGCTGGCCAGCTTAGATAACAAAGACCTGATATCGGTGGAGGCTTCCAAGGGGGTGGCGCTTAGAGACGGCCACAGCCACAGCCATGAGGAGGAGGAAGGCGCCGGGGAACCGGAAGAAGAGGGGCCGTATGATCCCCATGTATGGCTCAGCCCTCTGAATGCGGAAAAAGAGATGGAAAATATCAAGAATGCCTACATAAAAGCAGATCCTGACAACAGGGATTACTATGAAGCCAACTACGAATTGTACGCCTCCAGGTTTGCTGACTTAAATCAGAAATTTAAAGATACCCTGTCTTCCCTGCCGAACAAGGATATTGTGGTTTCCCATGAAGCCTTCGGCTATCTCTGTGACGCCTACGGTCTCAATCAGGTGGGAATCGAGGGACTGTTCCCGGATTCTGAGCCTTCCCCTGCAAGAATGGCGGAGATTATCGATTTCGTAAGAGCCAATCATGTCAGGGTTATCTTTTTCGAAGAGCTGGTAAGCCCAAAGGTTGCCGAAACCATCGCAAAGGAAACCGGTTCGTCAGTACAGGTGTTAAATCCGCTGGAAGGCTTAAGCGATGAGGAACTGGAAAGCGGCGCCGACTACTTCTCGGTGATGGAGGAGAACTTAAAACGGCTGGAGGCTGCGCTGAAATAAGAAAACTGAATAAAAATGACAAAAGACAGACAAATGACAAAAGACAGACAAGGAGTATAACGTGATGGATGCCATTGCAGTCAGAGGACTGAACTTCTCTTATGGAAACACTCAGGTCCTGAAACAAATTGATTTTACGGTTCCCGAGAACCGTTTTGCGGTTCTGCTGGGGCAAAATGGAGCAGGGAAAAGCACTTTGTTAAAGCTATTGCTGGGGGAACTATACCCCGGTGAAAAAAAAGGGGGAATCTCTATCTTCGGATGCGATATCCGGCAGTTTAAAAACTGGAAGTGCTTAAGCTATGTCCCCCAGAGCGGCATGGCATCCTGTCAGAATTTCCCGGCCTCTGTGGAGGAGATCGTCCAGGCAAACCTATATGCCCAGATCGGACTCTTTCGTTTTGCCGGAAAAAGAGAAAAAGACCAGGTCCGCCAGGCACTGTTTCAGGTTGGGATGGAAGATTATGCAAAGCGGTTGATTGGACGGCTGTCCGGCGGCCAGCAGCAGAAAATCCTTCTGGCAAGGGCGCTGGTGAGTCAACCCAGGCTGTTGATTTTAGATGAACCGGCAACGGGAATGGATGAACGGAGCACGGAGGATTTTTACCGGCTGGTAAAGAGGATTAACCTGGAACAGGGGGTAACGGTACTGATGGTTACCCATGACCGGAAACGGCTGGAAGCCTTTGCAGATGATATCTGGCTTTTGGAGGATGGGGGCATGGAACTGATACGGGCCGGAGAGGGGGAATGCGCTCATGGAGATCTTTAATTACGGCTTTATGCAGCGTGCCTTTGTTGTCGGAATCCTTCTTGCGGCCGTTATTCCCTGTATTGGAATTGTCATTGTATTTAAACGGCTGTCCATGATTGGTGATGCGTTGTCCCATACTTCTCTGGCCGGAGTTGCGGCCGGACTGATTCTGGGCATAAATCCGGTGGCGGCCGCCGCGTTTGCCTGTATCGCCGCCTCCCTGGGAATTGAACTGATCCGCAGGAAGCTGCCGCGTTATTCCGAGGTATCCATTGCCATCATCATGTCCGCAGGAGTGGGGCTGGCAGGCGTCCTGTCCGGATTTGTAAAGAATGCGGCAAACTTCAACAGCTTTCTGTTTGGCAGCATTGTGGCAATCAGCGATATGGAGCTGCGTCTCGTGGTGGCAGTCAGCGCCGCAGTGCTTCTGATGTTCCTGCTGCTCTATAAAGAATTATTCTACGTGTCCCTGGATGAACAGAGCGCCAGGCTCGCCGGAGTGCCGGTGCGGACGGTAAATTTTCTGTTCACTTTTCTGATCGCCGTGACGGTTTCCGTCGCAGCCAGAACCGTAGGGGCGTTGATCGTGTCCTCCATGATGGTAGTTCCGGTGGCCTGCGCCATGCAGTTCGGTAAAAATTACCGCCAGACTGTTTTATGGGCGGTGGTACTCGATGTGATCTTTATGGTTACCGGACTGTTTGCCGCTTACTATCTGGGATTAAAACCGGGAGGAACCATTGTTTTAGTTGGCGTCTTATTCCTGCTTCTGGTATTTGCAGGAAAAAGGCTGTTCAGGAGGATTGGAAGTCAACTGAAACAGGAAGCCGGCCTGCTATGATAGGAAGGCTGGCAGAAAAGGAGAGTAAATGACAGATATTTATATTATATCCGGCTTTTTAGGCGCGGGTAAAACAACATTAATTAAAACCATGGTACGTTCTGTATTCCGTGATAAGAGGATCGTTGTCATTGAAAATGATTTCGGGAAGGCGGGGATTGACGCGGAGCTGCTCCGGGAATGCAGACTGACGGTCACCAGCTTGAATGCAGGCTGTATCTGCTGCAGCCTGACCGGCGATTTTGAAAAAGCCCTGGAACGGATTCAGAAGGATTATGCGCCGGACGCCATTGTGGTGGAACCGTCCGGCGTGGGGAAGCTCTCTGACATCGCCAGACTATGCTTAAAACAGGAGGATAAAGGAAACCTTCACCTTCAAAGAACAATTACCGTGGTGGATATCCGTTTCTTTGATAAGTATTTGAAAAACTATGGAGAGTTTTATAAGGACCAGATATCCTATGCAGATCTAATCCTGCTGAGCCACCAGGAGGAGTGTCAGAAAGAAATCGGACGGGTAAAAAAGAGTATTCTGGATATCAATCCACAGGCCAGAATTGAAGCGGACTTCTGGGATTCCATTCCACGCCCTGTCTTCCAGTATGGGCCGCGGAATATTGCCCTGTTTAAGCTGGGTATGGAGCAGTCGGTATCCATGAAACCGGTTCGGATCAGAACGGGATACCGGAAGGACAGCAAACAGAAAAACGGGATTCTTTTCCGTCATTTTGCCAGAGCGGTCTTTTCGGCAGTAACACTGGAGTGTGCGGAACCGCTTTCAGAAGCACAGCTTCGAAAAAAGGTGCTGCATGTCGTAAAACAGGCGGATGGAGAGATTCTGAGGGGAAAGGGAATTGTAAAAAGTTCTCCTCATGGTCTGATCTTTCATTTTATGCCGGGCAGCCTGGAGATAGTGCCTGCAAATATAGAAGGAAACCAGCTTTGTTTCATTGGAACAGGGCTTGACAAGCAGCAGATCAAGACATTATTCAGCGAGGAATTGTGATATGAGGACACCCACATGGGTCATAACCGGATTATTGGATTCGGGAAAAACAACACTGATTAACAAGTTGATAGAAGAGGTGCTGCATGAGCGAAACGTCCTGGTTATCCAGTTCGAGTCCGGGGAAGAGGCGCTCCGAAATGACAGGCAGATTCAAAAGCTGGTGTTCTCCAAGAGCCGGCTGGAGCAGTTCCCCATGAGTATTACCGACCGGATTCTGGAGTATTTAGAACAGTACAATCCGGATTTGATGCTGGTAGAATGGAACGGGATGGAGCACTTCCACAAACTGGAGGAAATGTTGCTCCAGTTTTCAGCCGCACCGATGGTGAGCGTGGAAAAAGTAATCTATATGGCGGATGAGACCGGACTGCAGCACAGGATTCCCGATGCCGGAGCCGCGGCGTGCAGGAAGCGACTGCGCTTACACAGAGCCACAAAACACATGGCAAAACAGACGCCAGTCTCCTTTATAACTGCAATCCGGATATCCGGGTGTTTTCCGAGCGGAAATGGGAGCGATTTGTCCGTGAAATGTTTCACTTCAACGCACAGCCGGGACACTGGTTCCTGATTGTTCTGACTGCTGCGTTGGCTTATCTGTTTGCGTTTAACCTGCTCGGAGATTTCGGGGTTCCTGTTGGACGTTATGCCAGCAGATTTCTCGGAGTATTTTTACAGGCAGCCCCGTTTCTGGCAATCGGAGTTTTGCTTTCCTCCGCCATCCAGGTTTATATACCACCGGACTGGATTCAGAGAAGGTTCCCGGAAAAAGTTCTGACAGGCCAGTTGTTTGCGATTCTGGCTGGCTTCTGCCTGCCAGT
Organism: Hungatella sp.; assembly: GCF_046966825.1. Classification (NCBI taxonomy): domain Bacteria; kingdom Bacillati; phylum Bacillota; class Clostridia; order Lachnospirales; family Lachnospiraceae; genus Hungatella; species Hungatella sp. The sequence continues at coordinate 25,848 of NZ_JBKVCZ010000034.1, forward strand.
CTGCGACTGCGCCTCCATCCCGGTCTTTAAAAGTCTGGTTAAGAAAGGCGTCCCTCTGCCTGCCGCGGTAACCTTTATGCTGGTATCCCCGGTTATTAATCCTGTGGTAATTCTCTCCACCTGGTATGCCTTTAACGGCAATTACCGAATGATTGCGGTCCGCTGCGGTCTGGGGATTCTGTGCGCGGTGATCTGCGGACTGACCTGCCTGATCCGGACACCGGGGGATTATCTGCTGGAGGAGGCTGTGCCGGTACAGTCCGGCTGTGGAGATTACAGGCTTCCCACCGGTAATGAAAACACCCGGGCGGCCCGTTTTTCCATGATGATCCGTCATGCGCAGAACGAGTTCTTTGCCGTGGGAAAATATCTTCTCACTGGCATTTTTGTATCAACTCTGTTTCAGGACATCATTCCTTCTGCCGTATTGGCCGGAAGCGGGTCTGGCCCGTGGAAAGCCCTTCTTCTGATGATGGGGCTGGCCTTTATTCTGTCCCTCTGTTCATCCTCCGACGCGGTGGTGGCGAGAAGTATGGCGGGAAGCCTCCCCGCCGGGCCGCTGATCGGATTCCTGGTATTCGGACCGATGATGGACATGAAGAATGCTGCCATGCTGCTGTCAGGCTTTCGGTCTAAGTTTGTGGTCCGGCTGGCCGTGACTGCGTTTCTTGTCTGTTTCATTGTAGTCGCACTGTTTATGCTGTGCGGAAGCGGAGGAATATGGATATGATGCTGAAAGGAAAAGGCTGGAACCTCCAGGTGCTGACAGAATGCTGCTGTTATCTGATTTTCGGATATCTGCTTTTTCGTTTGACATACTCGGGCGAATATCTGAACTATGTGACGCCGAGAATGAAGCCGTACCTCTACGGAATGTCGGCTCTGATGCTTCTCTGGACTTTATGGGAAGGAAGAAATCTGCTGACACCGCAGTACAAAGCAAACCTGTCACGCTCCTTCGTTTTTATTATACCGATTCTGCTGCTCGCCGTTCGTCCGGCTGCACCGGGAGGAAGCAGTATGATTCAAAATTACGACGGTCCCGGGATCTCGATGGCAGCAGGAAATGGTGGCGGGCTTCTGTCTGCCAGAGGAAATCAGACGACGCCAAGTGAAAAAAAGGATTCCATGGCAGACAGCCAGGAAGCTTTTGAAACCGATACACCGTCAGAAAACAGAACAGCAACAAAAAACACAGGATCCCCGGAAGGAATCACGGAAGGAATCGCGGATGAATCCGTCGATGAATCGGCCGATGAAACAGTCGATGAATTCGTCGATGAAACAGCCGCCAGGGAAGACGAAAGTCCCTGGTACGACTTAAACGGTTTGGACGAGGATACAAAAACCATCATAATCGCAGACGAAGATTACTATACCTGGATGTATGAGCTGAGTTCCTTCTACGAAGGTATGAGGGCTACACCGTCGTGATGAAAGGATTTATATATAAAGACCCTGAGATAGAAAAAATCAGTGATTTCGCTTTGGTTCGTCTGTCTATGTGGTGCTGCGCGGCGGATTTATCACCGATCGGCTTCCTGGTAGACTGCAGCGGGACTTTGGATTTTAAGGAGGACGACTGGGTGGTCGTAAGAGGAACGCTCGAAGCCAGCACGGACGGCGAGAGCCTGATGCTGAAAGCACAGAGTATTGACAGAGCGGAGAAGCCGGCAACAGAGTATGTCTATCCATACTTTTAACCCTTAAAAAGGAGAACTGAAAATGGCAAAGGAATCGAAAGCCGAGAAAATAAAAAGGTAGCAGAAAACAACAGAACAATACGGGAATCAGCGCCTGAAAATAAAAGCAGAAAGAGACTATGCGTCTCTGGCTATGCTTCCCAGAGACGCCTCTGTGGTCAACCCTCAGAACCGCGGCTGGATTTCAGGGCGCCCTCCGGGGCAGCGGCGCAGATATGGAAGGGTCAGGGTTTTATTTCGGAAGCTCACCTGCCAGGGCGTGCTGTCAGTATTCCGAAACCTGCTGCCAGAACGAACCATGCAGCAAAACTGTATGAATTGTGTGTTGGAACAATGGAATCAGTACGAAGAGGCGGTCAAACGGCGCGCTGTTCAGAATCGGCGGATCACTGAGCTTCAGAAGCTGATCGGAGAGGTGCCGGTTGCTCAGCCGTCTGACCGCCAGTTCATAGATACCCGTTCGCGAAAAGCAGAAGCAGAAAGCAGAAGAATGGCTATGAACTGCGGACTCATGGTGATTGAACGTAATATTAAGCTTTTCCATACGACACTTTCCAGCCTTGACAAACCCGTCTGTCCCATATCCGATCAGTTGGTTTGCTCGACAGACAAAACGGATGTCCGTGAGGAGGTGTCCGCTGCTCTACAGAATAACCATCTCCTGCGCAGTTCCCTGAAAGAAAGAATAGAAAGCCAGAATACGATCATACAGGAATGCATTGCGGAAGAGCAGAATTACGTTTCCCAGAAGGCCGCATATGAGCAGTATCGAAGCTGGATTACGGAGCTGGACATTTATAATAATAATCTTACTATCATACCGCCCGAACCAATTGTCTGAATGTATTTTTGGCAATCCGCTCTCTTGAACGTAGAACAGGCGAACATGATTACAACACCTCCCCCTGCGGCATTTATGGCGTCCTCCTTAGCCCCCGGTTAAAGCCATCATATAGAGTGCATCTGCTTAAATTCCTTAGGACTCAGCCCGGTATATTTCTTGAAGATAGAAGAGAAGTATGACGGGTCATTAAACCCAACCTTCTCGGCCACTTCATAAGCCAATGTATTCGAAAAAGACAGCAGCTCCTGGGCCTTCTCTATTCTCACCTTGTTGATAAATTCTGTAATACTTTCCCCACACTCTTTTTTAAACGTCCGGCTCAAATGTGTTGGGTTCACATGGACATGGTCTGCAATGGTCTCCAACGACAACGCTTCATCCAGATGCAAGTGAATGTAAATCATAGCTTTTTCAATTAATGGGCTTAAGACCATACCTTTGTTGGCCAGCATTTCGGTTACCTGGTCAAACAGATGATTGATATTATCTTCCAGCTGGCTCAGCGTGGTACAGGACTGCAGCTGCTCGATCATAGCGGGAGAGGGCGGGATCAGATTCTTTTTGATCAGTATGCGGGAGCATATATAATAGATCTGTACGCACACACTTTTCACGTCAAAGGAGCGGGTCAGATTGACGCGGAGCCTTGAGAACAGGACGTGAATCCATTTGCGGGCGTCCTCAAACGCCCATTCTTTCATCATATTTTCAAAATGGTACAGTTCCATGGTGAATTCCGATTCCGTGTCAAAATACTCCCTCTCCATCCTTGTTTCAAAGACGGAGATGGAAGAGTCATTATAAAAATTCATGTTTAGGGCACCGATGGCCTCAATCGCAGCAGCAGATAATTCGCCCAGTCCGCGGTGAGGCAGACTGATTCCGGCGTTCAATCGGATATCATAGAGGGACTGCATACTGCTCAGCAGTTCATCACAGGTGTTCCTTAGCTCCTGAAGCCGCCTTGTATCCGCAGACTCTGTCCGGTACAGCCAGATCACCAGACGGTTCTCATAGCCATAGACGTAGCCAGTCTCTGACTGCCCTGCGAGAATGCTCTTCAGGGCGGAGATATCATGTTCGTTTACTTGATTGTGCGGTGCGTTGATCTGGAATGCTGCGGCGTAATACCTGTCTAATTCAATCTTATAGTTTGAACTGCGCTCCAGAAGCTCGATGTCGGTTCTGAGGGTGCTGGTGACCTCCGCCAGATATTGCTCCTGAAGGTAGGAGAAGTCTTCCTTCTGGATGACGGTTCGGTTCCGAAGTTCTGCGATGGCGGCCTGGGCTTTCTTCACGGCTTCAATCAGCTTATCCTTTGAGGTTGGTTTCAGTAAAAAATCGCTGACGGCATAGCAGATTGCCGACTGGGCATACTGGAAGTCGGCGTAGCCCGTCAGCAGGATCACTTTGATCTGAGGATATTCTTCGTATATGAATTTAGCCAGGGCGATACCGTCCACCTGAGGCATACGGATGTCTGTAATTACGATATCCGGCTGCTTCAGGCGAATCAATTCCATGGCCTCAGCTCCATCGCAGGCTGTGGCATCCACGATACTGTCTAAGGTGTCCCATTTGATAAAACTAGATAATCCTTTTCTTATGGTAGGTTCATCATCTACTATCATCAGATGAAAGGTCATAGTTCGTTTCCTCTTTCTTTTGGAATTTTAAAAGTAATAGTGGTGCATTTGTCCGGGATACTCATGATCTGCAGACGGCAATTCTCACCATACAGAAGTATCAGGCGCTTGTTTAGATTGCGCAGACCGATATGGGTGCGGGAGTCTTCCTTCGAGGGTTTCAAGGTATCAATATTAAGCGGTGAGTCTGCACTGCCGTGCTCTGTGGAAGATTTGGAATCTGCAAATCCTACGCCGTTATCTGCCACATTGATCTCTATAAAATCATCCTGTTCAATGATGTTCACGGCCAGTCTGCCAAAGGTTGCTTTCGGTTCCAGCCCATGGACGATGGAATTCTCCACAAGCGGCTGAATGCAGAAACGCGGCACTGTGATGTGTTTTGCGTCCAGGTCTGCGTGGATCTCCGCGGTAAATTTGTCCTCAAATCTGGTCTGCTGAAGGTAGATATAGAATCTTACATAGGTAAGTTCCTCCTCCAGACTTACAAAATCCTTTTCGTGGGACAGAATGTTGGAGCGAAGCAGCTCACCCAGGGATATGATCATCTGGTAAATGTCTTCATTTCCACTCATCTGTGCTTTCCAGGCGATGGTATCAAGAACATTGAACAGAAAATGGGGATCCATCTGTGACTGGAGTGCCTTGATCTCTGAGTTCTTCAGCAAAAGCTGTTTCTGGTAAATATCATTGTAATAGATATCAAGCTGTTCAAGCATGGCCTCAAATGCTCCCGCCAGATCATTAAATTCTGAATACAGGCTGACCGGAGCGCTTCCGGCTTGTTCCCGTTTGCCATCGGCGATACATTTAATGTGCTGTATCATTCGCTCGATGGGTGCCGTGATCAGATGGCTCAGAAGAATGGTGAAAACCAGTGTAATCGAGATGATGATCAGGAAGATAAAGAGGAAGCTTCGGAGCGTCTGGTTCAAATCCTTTAATAAGTACGGTTTTGGAACTGCCACAGCGGAGGTGATTCCGCTGGTACCCAACTGCTGGGAGGCCATGAAATAGCTGGTCTTGTCCAGCTTGATTTCCCTGAATGGACTTCCTCCGGTGGAAGCCTGTTCCATCAGACCTTGAAATACGGCAGTGTTGCTGGACTGTGCATGGCTTAACACCTGCATATCCTTGTTAAAGATGCAGATCAGCCAGTTCTCGTCCGTATTTCTACTGTATGACTGCTTCCAGGCCTCCTGGCTGATATCAAGGATAATGGTGCCAATCTGACTGCCTGTGTACATACTGTTCACGTTCCGCGAGAAATAGATCGAGTGGTTATCGCTGTTTAATGTCTTGATCTGCAGGGAGGCACCTTCCTTGGATACCTGGTCATATATGGTTTTTACCTGGTCCAGTTCTGAATTATTCTCATATAAGGATACTTTGGAGTAGCCTCCGTTCATATCAAATATATAGACGGAATTGACAAACTTTTCATCCCAAAGGTAAGTGCTGATCAGAAGGTAGCTCATCTGGCGCTCGATCTCCAGTCGCTTCTCTACCGGGCTTTTGCTGGTGTATACACTGCTGGCCGGGTCCAGATATTCACGGATCAGATTGTTGGACATGAACAGTGGATATACGGAATCTATGATGTCGATCTGATCTTCGACCTGGTTATTGATCTGATTCAATTGTCTGGTGATATCTTTACTGTAATTGTCCTTGAGTGTGTCCGCACTTTTCGTATAAAATAAAGTAGCGGCACAAAACAGAGCAGCAGCCACGGTTGCGGATACAGCCAGTGTGATAAAGGAACGAAGCGTGTTGATTTTCATGTTGATTCCCCTCTTCCAGTGAATGAAAGTAATTGCATTAATTATCTCATAGGAATTGGGGGGATTCAACGGAATTTGAAGAATGCGCAGATATTTCACAGAAAATGTCAAGATTTTCATAGTTTTAGTAAAATGGTGCTAATTTCGTGCAAAATCAATCGAAACTTATGCAAATATTTCATAGAAACGGGCAAGAATCTGAATTCAAATGAACTCTCAGAACCGATATAATACGATCATAACGATATAATACAAGGAGGAAATGATATGAAAAAAAGTTTTCTGAAACGTGCAGCAGCCATGACATTGGCAGGCGTGATAGCAGCAGGTATGACAGCGTGTTCATCCGGTACCAGCACACAGCCGGCGGCGACTGAAGCCACAAAAGCGCAGGAGAGTGGTTCAGCAGATAAAGGTACTACTGCAGACAAGGTAACATTAAATGTGATCAACTACCACGTAGGTACAGATTACGCAGCAGAATATTATTCCTATCTGTTTGACGCATTCAAGCAGACGGACGCAGGCAAGAATGTAGAATTCAACTTTGAGGAAATTCCTACAACAGATGCTTACAACCAGAAAATTAAATTATTGATCTCCAGCGGAGATTTACCTGATATCGTTCTGAACGGTGGAAATAATATCACTGAGATGGCAGCTAAATCCGGTAAGGTAGCCGATCTGACACCATATTTTGAGAAGGATCCTGAGTGGAAAGCATTATTTGATGATAAATCTCTGGAGTTCAATACGGTTGACGGTAAGATCTACGGTGTTCCGGTTTCCAAAGAGATTTCTTCCATCTACTATAATAAAGAACTGTTCCAGAAAGCTGGTATCGAGGCTCCAAAAGAAGGTTTTGCTACCTGGGATGATTTCTTTGCAGCATGTGAGAAGTTAAAAGCAGCTGGCTGTATCCCGTTAGGTATGGATACAGCAGACAGCGGCTGGCTGACCAACCTCTGGTACAGCGGACTGATCGGAACTGCCGGCGATGCAGGAAATACCTGGATGAACACCATGTACCCGACAGATTATGCTACACCGGAAGTGATCAAAGCAACCACAGATTTACAGAAAATGCTGAGCGAATACACCACAGCAGATGCTGTTGGCGGCAAATACGATCCGATGGCTACCCATTTCTTCAATGGCGAAGTTGCTATGTTCCCGAATGGCCCTTGGATGATCCCGGATTTCAAGAACACAGAGAAAGCTCCGGAAGGCTTCTATGACAAGGTTGGCGTTATGCTTCTTCCATGCAGCGGTATGGAGATGGTTCCAACTCCTGGCGACATGGTAGGCGCAAAAGATCCGGCTAAGATTGATGCAGCAGTTGCATTCTTAAAATTTGAGACAACCGTAGAAAATCAGGTCAAAGCGCTTGAGATGACAGGCTTACAGCCAGTATCCTCTCAGATCACCATTCCTGACAGCTTAAAGAGCAGTGATCCTCTGATGGCAGAGGTACTTGATTTACAACCGCTTGCAAAATATACATATGGACAGAACCAAGCATATTGGTATCAGAACGTAATCGATACATTCTCTACCGTACTTCCAGAGCTGGCATATAAGAATATGACACCGGAAGAGTTCTGCAACAAGCTTAGTGAGTCAGCAGCGAAAAATTAAAATTCATGATTCGAGAGCGTAGAATGCTTGTAATCTGGGCGGGAAAGGGCCGTCGGCCTTTCCCGCTATATTTATGCTCATATAAATAGTTGTTTACAATGGTTTGGTAACTTACACATTTTTATATTTACATATTTCCACGAAAGAATTGTGAAAGGAGTTCATTATGGTTAAGAAAAAGAATTTGTGGATCACGCTTTTTGTTATGCCCTGTATGGTACTGTTCTGTATTGTATATGCAGTGCCTATCGTGACGGTGCTCTTCACCTCATTCTGCGATTACACAATCACAACGAAACCGGCATTTTCAGGGCTGAAGAACTTCCAGCTTATTTTCGGCGATAAGGATTTTCTGATCTCGATAAAAAATACGCTGGTATGGGTAGCTCTGCAGTCTACATTCCACGTTATGCTGGGACTGTTGATGGCTCTGGTATTGAGAAGAAAACCGAAGGGCTGGAAGTTTGTGAGAACAGCTTACATGATCCCCAATATTATTCCGACAGCAGCGACCGGCGTTATGTTTACACTTCTGTTAAACCCCAGCTTTGGTATCCTCAAATCTATGTACGGCGTGTTCGGCCTTGATATGTCAAAGATTCCCAACTTGTTCGGCAACTCCAAATTTGCATTCTGGACTGTGACCTGCACCTGGATTTTCTACTCTGCGTTTAACACGATTATATTCCTGGCGGAGATGGGAGCTATCGATACCTCGATCTATGAGGCGGCCAGAGTGGACGGCGCCAAACCGTGGCAGCTTGACCGTTACATCACGCTTCCCCTTATGAAAAATGTGGTGGGAACCTGTGTGGTTCTGGCATCTGTAGCTATGGTATCACAGTTTGACATTATCTATGTGACCACAAAAGGCGGCCCCGGCACTGCGACGCTGAACCTGCCAATCTATCTGTACAAGACGGCCACGCTGGAGAATAACTACGGAAAAGCCAACGCCGTAGGTGTTGTTCAGATTCTCGTAGGTCTTGTGCTGGTTGTTCTGATTCAGGGATTGTTTGCCATGGGCAAGGAAAAGATCAAGAAGGAGGTAAAGTAAGATGAGAGAGACTCCAAAACCGATTCGGGTAATCTGCAGCATTTTTAAATATGCTTATATGATCTTTTTCGTTGCTATCGCCATTGGTCCGCTCATCTGGGCATTTTTAAGCTCCTTTAAGACTTATGCGGAGATCAACTCTTCCGCAATCTCTTTGCCAAAGAGCATTACATTTAAGAACTATGCCTCTGCATTCCAGTATGCGCCGATAGCAAAATATTTCTTTAACAGTGTGATGATTGTAGGCTGCAGTGTGTTGGTGACAGTGATGTTTGTGGCTATGTGCGCCTACGTGACGTCCAGGTTTGATTTTAAGATGAAGGCAGTGATCGTGCTTCTGATCTCTGCATCTCTGATGCTGCCGGCACAGGCGATCTCACAGCCGCTGTTTACGATTATGAGGGCGCTTAAGATATTTGATACGAAGCTGGGACTGGTGATTGTGTATTCGGCGATGGGAATTCCTATGTCGTTCTTTGTTATGATGAGTTATTATAAGACCATTTCTCCGGCGCTTGAAGAGTCCGCGTATATTGATGGAGCGACATTTTTCAAAACATTTGTCTATATTATTCTGCCGCTTGCGAAACCGGGGCTGGTGACCATAGCTATGCTTCAGTTTATCAATACATGGAATGAGTTCTATTTCGCACTTATGTTGACCAGTGGTGACCGTGCGAGGACGATCCCCATTGCTTTGAATTATTATATGGGTACCTTTGCGAATAACTATTCGGCGTTGTTTGCGGCTGTAGTCATGACGGTGTTGCCGACTATTGTTATATTTATTATTCTGCAGAAACAGGTGATGGAGAGTCTGACTGCGGGGGCTGTGAAAGAGTAAGGAATGAGGAGATTTTATGGAACAGTATAGAGAACCAATCTATCCCATCGAACCATGGGATGTGACAGAGACAGAATATAACCCACAGAATAATTACCGGAATGAGACAACCTTTGCCTTGTCAAACGGCTATATTGGGACCAGAGGAACCTATGAGGAAGCCTATGATTTCCCTGCGACGGAAGGGCTGGAGGGGAATTTTATCAATGGATTCTATGAGAGCGAGGATATCCGGTACGGGGAGTGGAATTTTGGCTTCCCTGATAAGAGCCAGTCGCTGCTCAATCTCCCGGATGTAAAGGCTGTGAGACTGTATCTGGATGATGAGATGCTGGATATGCGCGAAGGGGCTGTGACTGAGTACAGCCGCGCGCTTCACATGAAGGAAGGCACCGTAACAAGGGAGTTCGTCTGGACGTCACCAAAAGGACGAAGTGTGAAGGTGGAACTGGAACGCTTTGTATCATTCACGGATAAGAATCTGATGGCGATGAGGTATCGGGTGACAGCGCTGAATTTCAGCGGAACGATCCGGTTTGTATCTGAACTGAATGGGAATGTGGAAAATCATACCAGAGTGACGAATCCTCTTGTGGATTATGGACCATTTGGAAGAAGGCTTGTGCCGGAAGCTTTGGAGGCAGGCGATGATGGGCTGTTTTATCAGGGGCATACGTTGAAAAGCGGACTGACGATGGCCTGCGGGGCGACTCATACCTTGTCGCAGGTCGTGCCCCTGCCCGAAGGGCATAAATTAACGGGGTACCCGGCAGAAAATTATTCAGTATTTTTTAAAACAGGAGAATACACGGCAGATGCTGATTATCAGATAAAAATAGCAGAGCAGGAAACTGTGTGCCTGGAGAAATTTATCGTCTATACGTCAGATCTGGACATGGCAAAAGATGATCTGCATGAATTTGTGTTATGCAAATTGAAATCAACACAAAAAGAAGGTTACGATTCACTTAGCGCATCTCACAAGAACTATGTCCATGATTTCTGGAAAAACGCTGATGTTACAGTGGATGGTGATGATGCTCTGCAGCAGGGAATCCGTTTTAATTTATTTCATATTATGCAGGCCGCCGGGCGTGACGGGAAGACCGGCATGGGGGCCAAGGGGCTGACTGGAGAGGGTTACGAAGGCCATTATTTCTGGGATACGGAAATGTATGTCATGCCGGTATTCATCTACACAGCTCCAGATATAGCGAAAAAACTGCTGGACTACAGATTCAATACTCTGGATATCGCAAGGGATCGTGCCAGGGTATTGGGGCACCAGACCGGCGCACTCTACCCGTGGAGAACCATCAATGGTGAGGAAGCATCCACATATTTCCCGCTGGGAACAGCCCAGTATCACATCAATGCGGACATCGCATATGCATTCTGGCTTTATGTGACTGTGACCGGAGATATGGAATATCTGAAGGATTGCGCGGCGGAGGTATTGTGCGAGACGGCCAGAGTGTGGGCAGATGTGGGCAGCTTTGCGGAATGCAAGGGGAACCGGTACTGTATCTGCGCGGTCACCGGGCCGGATGAGTATAATGCTATCGTTGACAATAACTTCTACACCAATCTGATGGCCAGAGAGAACTTAAGGAATGCTTTGGAAGCTTTGGAGCTTTTGAAAAAGTATGAGCCGGCTGCCTGTCAGCAGTTGATAGAAACGCTTGGACTGACCGGTGACGAGACCGTCTACTGGCAACGGATCATTGATAATATGTATTTCCCATATGATGAAAAACGTCAGGTGTACCCATTGGATGACGGTTTTATGATGCGCAAGCCCTGGGATGATTCTAAGATTGCCCCGGAAAAACGTCATCTGCTGTATGAGAATTTCCACCCGCTTTTTGTGTACCGCCAGAGGATGTCAAAGCAGGCGGATGCCATATTAGGCATGTATCTGCACAGCAACTTATTTACGGAAGAGGAATTAAAACGAAATTATGATTTCTATCAGGAGGTCACGTTACATCATTCCTCGCTCTCGACCTGCATCTTCGGTATCCTGGCTTGTGAAATCGGATATTATGAGGAAGCGTACACATATTTCACCCAGTCCGCGAGAATGGATCTGGACGATTATCATAATAACTTTTACGCAGGAATCCATGCGGCCAATATGGCCGGCACCTGGCAGGCGATCGTCAATGGTTTCGCAGGACTTAGAACGAATGCCGGGTACCTGGAATTACATCCGTATCTGCCGTCACAGTGGAAAGGCTATACCTTTAAGATTAATTATCAGGGAAGCCGCCTGGAAGTATCTGTAAAGGAAGATGGCACCCAGATCACACTGGAGCAGGGAAACGCTGTCTCGTTTAAACTTAACAATACGGAATACCATCTCGCAAAGGAGGGGGATATCGTCCATGAGTCAAAAACAATACAAAGCAATTTTCTTTGATTGGGATGGCACTGCTGTCATCTCGCGGAAGGCGCCGGTGGATGACGCGGTAGCAGTGATGAAACCTCTGTTGGCCAAAGACATAAAGCTGGTGGTGGTCAGCGGAACAACATATGAGAATATAGCCGGGGGGCGTCTGCATGAATATTTTACACCGGAGGAGTTAACGCATCTGTGGCTGGGTCTGGGCAGAGGCGCATATAATTACCGTTATCACGAGGACGGTTCACCGTATATCTGGAAGCACTGCATCCCTGGAAAAGAGGAGATGCTGGCCATTCATGATACGGCCTACGCGATTCACCGTATATTGCTTGAGCAATACGGCTATCCCACCGATGTGGTGTTCAGCCGCCCCAATTACTGCAAGATCGATCTGATGGTGGATAATAACCGTGGTGATCAGTTGTTCTTCCAGTCCAGCGAACTTGATCAGGTGAAACAGACTCTGGAGACCCATAATTTTCATGGAGGGCTCCTGGGACTTGTGAAGCTGGCGGATGAGACGGCGGCGGAGTACGGCGTAAAAGCTGCATCTACGACCGATGCAAAATACCTGGAAGTGGGTGTCTCCAGCAAAAGTGACAATGTGAATACTATATTGACACAGTTGATGGAAGAAGACGCAATAGCGCCGGAGGACTGCGCTTATTGGGGGGACGAATATATTGGGCTGGATGATGGTTTGTTTGGCAGTGATAGTTATATGAAAACGCCTTTGACCGGAGACGGGGATTTCTTTGATGTCTCAGAGGCGGCTGGCGCCAGACCAGATAAGGTACAGGTGCTGGGCGGCGGCGTGGAGAAGTTTTTGGAGTTTCTGCGGAGCCAGGTATAAGAGATATATGTGCATATAGTCAATGAACGAAAAGAGTTCTAAACAGTGGACTGCCCGTTGAAAACGGAGCGTTGGAGCAGGTATATACCAGGGCAATATGGTCTATGCCATACGAGCGCTTTTTGCTGCCTAATGCGATAGGGAGCGGTCAAAAGAACGCCTACTTATTGAAGCAATATTAGCCCCCTGACTGCTTTGTTTCACAAGTCTGAATATATCCTGTAGAGGCCATGGGCTCTTTCACGCTCACGCTATACATATGTGGAAAAATGAAGTATAATTAATCCAACGATAAATAGGCTACGTTTTTTGCAGAGAAGTTGTATTTCAGATTGAAAGGGCAGCCAGGTGAAAATGAAAGAAATTATCAACTTCATTGAAGCAAATGTGGATGGTAAAACGTTGTTTACAAATGAATTAGTTTACAAGCTGGAAAATGGGGCGTTACAGGGTGTTTTCGTTTCATTTCGGCTTCGGGAAAAAATGTGGCGGCAGAGGCTATCGTAAGTGGTATTTATGATTTGCGACTTGAAAATGATGTGCTAAAATTCTCAGAAGACCAAGTATTGTATCGTGACCAGCCGATACAGGGAGGGCGTTTTAAGCCCGTTGCATTTCAAGCGGAACATCGTTTTTATGTTAAAAATGAAAAGCTTCACTATGAATATGATGGCAGGTCTTTTGAGGTGGATACAAGAACCATGCAACGTAACGATAGCTCCGACACCTTTCCTCCGTTTATTTCAATAGAGAAGTAATATAACAAATCCCCAGCTTATCGGGCAGAAAAATAAGAATTTGCGGAGGGAATCGTTATGGGGAAAATTCCAAAATACAAATTGGGAATTGGGGGGGTAGCAATTTACAAGAATTAGCTTTCAGAATTAGCTGAGGCTATTTGATAAAGTAAAAAGCGATAGGGCTGGAATAAAATCACAAGGACCGGCTTATCAGCGGGAACATGGTTTTAATATTTATAAACCATGATTTCAATTAGTGAATTTCCAGTTTGACAAACTGGATAAATTTGAATTGAACAAAATCGCTGCGCCACAGCCTTGGAAGGCCAACGCGCAGCGATTTTGTTCAATTGGAAGTTGAGGGAGAAAAGATAATGGCAAATGAAAAGGCTTCATTTAGAGAGTTTCTAACGGCAGTTGAACCAAAACACCGTGCGTTTGTCGAGAAACTTAATTATAAACTTATAGAACAAGGCTGTAACCTTGTAATTAAAGAAGTAAAGAGCGGTTATGCTGCTTCATATCAATTAGAGAAGAAAACAGTAATGAATTGGGTGTTTCGGAAGTCGGGTGTATTAGCACGGATTTACGGTGACAACGCTGGCAGGTATAGAGATGTAATCGCTTCTCTGCCCGCTGATATGCAAAAGAAAATGACTGCTTCTCGTGATTGCAAGAGACTGATTGATCCTAATGCTTGTAGCAGCACCTGTGTGAAAGGTTTTGTTTATACCTTGAATGGTGACACATATAAAAAATGCCGGAATGATGGAATGTTCTTCCTACTCACAAATGAAACAGCGGAGCAAATAGCCAGGCTGGTCTGTGCGGAGGTTGCTGCCCGCAAGTCGGCTTCATAGAGACAGAATATTTTGCCTGATAAGTTTGAATTTGTACGGGAGATAATGTAGATGAAGAAGAAATCAAAAATTATTATTGCAGTTATTATTTTACTTGTGCTTTTGATGCCTGTTCCAACAAGATATAAAGATGGCGGCAGTGTTCGTTATAGAGCTGTTTTGTATGACATTTCAAAATATCATCAGTTAGATTTAGAATCAGAAACAGGTTACAATGATGGGTGGAATATAAAGATTTTAGGGATATCAGTTTTTAATAATTTTGATTAATAACTTTGAATTTATCAAGGAGGATTTGAATATGCAATACGGACCGAATCCAAATGCAGTTTATCCAAATGAAGCAATTAAAAGTGTCTGCTTCATTAAAAATATAATCACTCGCCCTAATATTACAATAGGCGATTATACCTACTACGATGATGTAAATGGTGCAGAAAAGTTTGAAGAACATGTGACCCACCATTATGAGTTTCTCGGAGATAAGTTGATTATTGGGAAATTTTGTGCCATTGCAAAGGGCATTGAATTTGTAATGAACGGTGCTAATCACAGAATGAAAAGTGTAACGACCTATCCATTTAATATCATGGGATGTGGTTGGGAAAAATGCACACCTGCCTTGGAAGATTTGCCATACAAAGGCGATACAATTGTTGGAAACGATGTCTGGCTCGGTCAAAATGTTACTGTTATGCCAGGTGTTCATATTAGTGATGGGGCTATCGTTGGGGCAAATTCAGTTGTAACAAAAGATATTCCTGCTTATCATATCGCAGGCGGAAATCCTTGTAAATTTATTAGAAAGCGATTTGATGATAAAATTATTTCATATTTGCAGGAACTAAAATGGTGGGATTGGTCACCTGAAAAGATATTCAGAAACCTTGAAGTCTTATGCAGTGGTGATTTAGAACAAATCAAAGATATTTCAGAAGTGTAAATTCCAGGTTATTGGGCAGAAAAATCGGAATTTTTGAAAGGGATAGATTGATGAATAAGCAGCAAATATACGATTATCTAAATCAAGAAAATGTGTGGTACGAGATAACGGAACACGAGGCTGTTTACAATATGGCGGAACTTTCTAATATAGAGATACCATATCCTGAATACGATGCAAAAAATCTATTTGTTCGGGATGACAAAAAAAGAAATTATTATCTCATTACTGTCAAAGGCGATAAACGAGTGAATTTGAAAGAGTTTCGTAAAAACAACAATACAAGACCATTATCCTTTGCATCGGCAGATGATTTAATGGAGATTATGGGCTTGATACCCGGTGCGGTAACCCCTCTTGGGTTATTAAATGACACCGAATGTAAGGTGACACTGTTTTTAGATAATGATTTTATAGGTGATTTAGGTTTAATAGGTGTTCACCCAAATGACAACACTGCGACGGTTTGGATTAAAGCAAACGATTTAGTTACACTTATTCAGCAACACGGAAATACAGTAAATTTTGTTCGGATATAAGCTACAGACAAATTTCAGTTTAACAAACCGTACAAATCGAAAATTGTTTTTGTACGTCTTTGGTAAATCAGGCGCATTTGATAAATAATGATATAAGGAGTTTATAATATGAAAACGCAGGTAATTATCATTCCATGACTTTCTACATCCTGTCAGATAATGAAAAAAAGACTTTGTTGACTAATGCAGTGCAAGATATGACAGGTGGGACGATAAATATTTCTGGTGAAGTTGAAAACAATCTTTTTTTGAACTAAAAACAACTAATTTGAATGGCGAGGAAAATGAATACCAGCTTTTATGACTTTAACAGAAGTCATAAAAGCTGCAGACAATTAATATCCTGTTGTCTAACTAATTAAATGCGCCTTATTTGTGGGAACATTGTTTGAACTGCCGTAAAAGGGCTATCGTGTCCTTGATTCGTTTTCCTGGAGGTGGCGGAATGAAAAAACTATATTTCTTTGCTTTTACACTCACAATTGTGTTATGGGTAGCCGCTTGCAGTGATGGTAAGAGCACATTGCCGGACGATAACAGCAATATTGTCCTGTTTCAGCTTACCCCGTCTGCCAATGGGGTAGAAGAATTCCTGGAAATCAGTGAAATAAAAATGTTGTATCAGAATGAGTTTTGCTATAATGTTACACCACAAACGATTTCCGATGAATACGGCTTTCAAATTTTCAAGCTGGATCAATGCTGCGCGGGTTTTCTTTTGTATGAAAACGAGATATATACTCTTGGCGAGTACTTCGGCGGATTAGGAATCACATCGTTTGCTGTTGCAGATATCGACCAGAATGGTAAAAGCGAACTGTACTTTACTTACTCATGGGGATCAGGTATCCACCGGTCATTGGCCGGATATTTTGACACACATAATAAAGAGGTTGTTCTGTTTGATTATTCCTATTTTAATAAGGATATGGTTTTTGTTAATGAGAACCATTCATTATCGCTCTATGAGGCAGACGTAGACGTGAAATCTTTTGTGGATATCTCTCTGCTGCAAGGCGAAGAAAAAGTCGGCGATATTGTATTTGATTCGGATAAAATACAGCTGATAACATCACAGGAAGCCAATTCAGGCTAAGAAGGATAATTTAATTTTGACAACTTTAAGCAAATGACAAGTATTTTGCGTGACACACTGCTTGAGGTGCTGAACTGCATAGAGGCTTTAGGAGTCCTTGAAAGTGCTTACGCCGTCATAGGAGGAGCATTCAAGTATGCAAAGAGTAAAAAAAATCAATTAGGCCGGAAACTTGTTGACACTGGTGTGAAAACAGGAGACATCTGCAAACAGACTATCAAGACTAAATCACATGCCGGCGAACGGAAAAGCGCAATCCCGGAATTTGTTGTTGAGGAGATTATCGTTGCCAAAGAGCGGTAGAGAATAAGGCAAACTTAAAAGAACTGTCCATAGCGCTGATACATTATGATGAGTTGTTTACATTAAATGTCTATACGGACTCGGATCAAATTATCAGCCAAGGGGTTCCGGAATTTGACAGCTTCATTGACGAGATTCTTCCGTCTGATGAGCCACAGGTGATCGATTGTGCATTTTCACCGTCCTTTCTTGATTATGTTCTGCCGAATGGTGTTGCTTAATACTGTGAAATGCCTTATAATTATGCATTGTGGCATATTGTGTTATCCCATGTTAAGTAGTCGGGATAAAAAAGATTTGTCGTTTTTTTCAAAAAAGGGCCCGATTTTCTTGAAAAAAGGGGTGAAAAAGGAACAAATAAGAGCAAATCAGGATGTATTTTCAAGCTCTTTTCAATTCAGTTTGGCCCTTTGCGCAAACCAAAAATACTGTGCAAATAGCACAATAAATAAGGAAAAAAAATGAGAAAACTAGCTTTAAATGATGAAATATTACTAAGTATCCAGCAGCCTGCCCGTTACATCGGGGGCGAGGTAAATACAGTAAATAAGGACCCGAAAAAAGTGGACATCCGCTTTGCCATGTGTTTTCCCGACGTGTACGAAATCGGTATGTCGCATCTCGGCATGCAGATTCTCTACGATATGTTCAACCGCCGGGAAGACATCTACTGCGAACGTGTTTATTCCCCATGGACCGATTTAGACAAGATCATGCGGGAAAAAAAGATTCCGCTGTTCGCCCTGGAATCGCAGGACCCGGTCAGAGATTTTGATTTCTTTGGAATCACGCTTCAGTATGAGATGTCATACACGAACATTCTGCAGGTTCTGGATCTGGCACAGATTCCGCTTCACGCGGCGAACCGGACGGAGAGTGATCCCATTGTCATCGGAGGCGGCCCCTGCGCCTATAATCCGGAGCCCCTGGCCGATTTCTTCGACATGTTCTATATCGGTGAGGGAGAGACGGTTTATTTCGAACTGATGGACCGCTATAAAGAAAATAAGAAACAGGGCAGGAGCCGCCGTGAATTCCTGGAACAGGCCGCCGAGATTGAAGGCATCTATGTTCCGGCCTTTTACGATGTGGAATACCATGAGGACGGAACCATAAAAAGCTTCCGCCCCAATAACAGCCATGCGAAGGAGACCATCACCAAGCAGCTGGTGGTGAACATGGACGACGCATACTATATCGAGACTCCCGTGGTTCCTTTTATCAAAGCGACTCAGGACCGCGTGGTTTTAGAGATCCAGAGGGGCTGCATCCGCGGATGCCGTTTCTGCCAGGCCGGCAACGTATACCGTCCGCTGCGCGAGCACAGCCTCGAATATTTAAAAGATTACGCCTATAAGATGCTGAAAAGCACGGGACACGAGGAGATTTCCCTGAGTTCCTTAAGCTCCAGCGATTATACGTACCTGGAAGGGCTTGTGAATTTCCTGATCGATGAGTTCAAGGGACAGGGGGTGAATATTTCCCTGCCATCCCTCCGAATCGACGCGTTTTCCTTAGACGTCATGAGCAAGGTACAGGATGTGAAGAAGAGCAGCCTGACCTTTGCCCCGGAAGCCGGATCTCAGAGACTCCGCGACGTAATCAACAAGGGACTGACGGAAGAAGTGATCTTACAGGGCGCGAACGACGCCTTTCATGGCGGATGGAACCGTGTGAAGCTTTACTTCATGCTTGGTCTTCCGACGGAGACGAAGGAGGACATGGAAGGCATTGCCGAACTCTCTGAAAAAGTGGCGGAAATCTACTATGAGATTCCGAAGGAACAGAGAAACGGTAAGGTAAACGTAGTGGCCAGTTCTTCGTTCTTCGTACCAAAGCCGTTTACTCCATTCCAGTGGGCCCGCATGTGTACGAAAGAAGAGTTTATCGAAAGGGCTTACATCGTCAAGGACAAGTTCCGGCAGATGAAGAACCAGAAGAGCCTTAAGTACAATTACCACGAGGCGGATTTAACCGTATTGGAAGGAGTTCTGGCGCGCGGCGACAGAAAGACCGGTGCGCTGATCGAGGAAGCCTATAAAAACGGTGCCATATACGACTCCTGGTCCGAATACTTTGACAACCGAATCTGGATGAAGGCCTTTGAGACCTGCGGCCTTTCCATAGATTTCTATACGACGAGAGAGCGAAGCCTGGACGAAGTTTTCCCATGGGATTTCATCGACGCGGGTGTTTCTAAAGAATTCTTAAAGAGAGAGTGGCTGAACGCCATTGATGAAAAATTAACGCCGAACTGCCGACAGAGATGTTCTGCCTGCGGCGGGATGCGTTTTGGAGGAGGTGTCTGCTATGAAAGTAAGAATTAAGTTCTCGAAGCAGGGCCCCGTTAAATTTATCGGTCATCTCGATGTCATGCGGTATTTTCAGAAGGCCATACGGCGTGCCGGCATTGATATTAAATACAGCGAGGGCTTTAGCCCCCACCAGATCATGTCCTTTGCGGCTCCCCTTGGACTCGGCCTGACGAGCAACGGAGAGTACATGGACATTGAGGTAAATTCCATGAGCAGCTGCGAAACCATGGTGAAACAGCTGAATGCGGTTATGGTGGAAGGAATTGAAGTTCTGGAGTGTCATAAACTGGAGGACAATGCGAAAAATGCCATGTCCATTGTGGCCGCCGCGGACTATACGCTTACGTTCCGCGAAGGAAAAGCGCCGGAGGATCTGGAAGCCTTTTTTGCAGGCCTGAAGGAATTTTATCAGCAGGATCAGATACTCGCAGTGAAAAAGACGAAAAAGGGTGAGCGGGAGATGGATTTAAAGCCGGCCATCTACGAGCTTACCACAGAAGGAGACCGTATCTTCATGAAGGTTTCCGCCGGAAGCCAGGACAACTTAAAGCCGGAGCTGATCATGGAGACGTATGACCGGTGGCGGGGCGAGTCCTGCCCGGAATTCGCCTTTTTAATCCAGCGGGAAGAGGTCTACGGCAATACCGGTGATGAAGAACACAGAAACCTGGTGCCTTTGGGACTTATAGGTGAAGAAGTTGAATAAGCTCATCATTACGAGATGGAACGGAGCAATCCTTACGATGGTTCAGTCAGACGGTGATACCGTGTCCCTGAACCTCGAGCCGGAGGAAGAGCGTTCCATTCTCGGCAGCATTTATATTGGTAAAGTAAAGAACATCGTGAAAAACATTGGGGCGGCCTTCGTCGAGATCGGAGACGGCTGTATGGGATATTTAAGCCTTGCGGACGGCTATATTCATCATGCCTCCGCAGCCAGTCCGGATGGCAGGCTGAGGGCCGGCGATGAAATCATCGTACAGGTTGACCGGGACGCAGTCAAGACAAAGGCGCCCGTCCTTACCGGCAATTTAAACTTCACAGGGCGCTACATCGTCCTGACGGCCGGTAAACGGCAGCTGGGGTTCTCCTCAAAGCTGTCGGATCTGGAGTGGAAGAAACAGATCAAACCCATTCTGGAGGCAGAAAAGGAAGAGGATTTCGGTATAATTGTGAGAACAAATGCGCCGGAAGCCTCTTTTGATGCGATTCTGGAAGAGCTTAAGAAAGGAGCATTATACCGCAGAGTCATGGAGGACGCCCTTCACCGGACATGCTACAGTCTCTTATACAAGACCCCTCCGTCGTATCTGACCGATATCCGTGACAGCTTTCACGGTTCTCTGGGAGCGATCGTAACGGATGAGACCGATATTTACGAGGCCATTCAGGCTTATCTCAAAAGCTTTCAGCCCGGAGACTTACAGAAGCTGACATTTTATGACGACGCCCTGCTGCCGCTGTCCAAGCTTTACAAAGTGGAAAAATCCATGAGTGAAGCGCTTGGCAAACGGGTATGGCTGAAATCCGGCGGCTATCTCGTCATCGAGCCTACGGAGGCGCTCTGCGTGATCGACGTCAACACCGGGAAGTACTCCGGCAAAAAGAATCTCCATGACACGATTATGAAGATCAACACGGAGGCGGCCGTGGAAATCGCCCGCCAGCTGCGGCTGCGCAACTTATCCGGAATCATCATCATCGATTTCATCGATATGGAGACAGAAGAGGACCAGCGGGAACTCTTATCCGTATTGTCCCGGGTTCTGGCAAAGGATCCGGTTAAGACATCCGTTGTGGAAATTACAAAACTGAATCTGGTGGAAGTCACCAGAAAAAAAATACGCAGGCCGTTCCATGAACAGGCCGCGCTTATAAAAGGGAAGGCAGACACATGAAAATCATAATTGTCGGGTGTGGGAAGGTAGGAACTACCCTGGCCGAACAGTTGAACAACGAACATCATGACATCACAATCATTGATAAGAACACAGCTGTTCTAAGCGCTATCACTGAGCGGATCGACGTCATGGGTGTCGTGGGAAATGGTGCGGTTTATAAGGTTCAGATGGAGGCGGGAATCCAGGAAACAGATTTACTCATCGCCACCACCAATTCAGACGAGTTAAATATGCTCTGCTGTCTGATTGCAAAAAAAGCAGGTAACTGTCATACGATCGCGAGAATCCGGAATCCGGAATACAGCTCGGAGACGCGTTATATCCGGGAGGAACTGGGGCTTTCCATGGCCATCAATCCGGAGATGGCTGCGGCCATGGAGATCTCCAGACTGCTTCGTTTTCCGTCGGCCATCAAGATCGATACCTTCGCCAAGGGCCGTATCGAGATTTTAAAATTCCTCGTTCCCGACCACTCGAAGCTCCATACCATGAAGGTCCGTGACGTTCTGGACAAGCTTCACTGTACCGTCCTGATCTGTGCGGTGGAGAGGGGAGAGGAGGTCATCATCCCCAGCGGTGATTTCGAGATGCAGGCGGGAGACAAGATCTCCATCATCGCGCCTCCTGCAGAATCCACGGAATTCTTCAAGCAGGCCGGAATCATCAATAATACCATCAAAACCGCCATGTTTGTAGGAGGCGGCAAGATCACGTATTACGTGGCAAAGCTTCTGGAAAACACGAAGATTCAGATCAAAATCATCGAACAGAACGGCGAACGCTGCAACGAGCTCAGCGAGCTGCTGCCAAAGGCCATGATTATCCACGGCGACGGTTCTGATCAGGAGCTGCTTTTACAGGAGGGCGTCCGCCAGACAGAGGCATTTGCATCCCTGACCGGATTCGACGAGGAAAACATCATGCTGTCGCTGTATGCGGCCAGCCAGTCAAA
The DNA here is from genome assembly GCF_046966825.1 of Hungatella sp. Taxonomy (NCBI): domain Bacteria; kingdom Bacillati; phylum Bacillota; class Clostridia; order Lachnospirales; family Lachnospiraceae; genus Hungatella; species Hungatella sp. Next base: position 48,273 of record NZ_JBKVCZ010000034.1, read on the forward strand.
GGCGAAGCTGATCACAAAGGTCAATAAGATAGCCTTTGAAAATGTAATTAACTCCATGAATTTAGGCAGTGTGATCTATCCCAAGTTAATTACCTCTGATTCCATCCTGCAGTATGTGCGCGCCATGCAGAATTCCATGGGCAGCAATGTGGAGACACTCTATAAAATCGTGGCTAACCGCGCCGAGGCGCTGGAATTCCGCGTGATGAACGATCCCGCGATCGTCGGCATTCCGCTGGAGAAGCTTCGCTTAAAGGACAATCTTCTGGTTGCCTGCATTAACCGCAATGGAAGGATCCGGAGCCCCCGCGGAAAAGATGTTATTGAAACCGGTGACCGTGTAATCATCGTTACCACCAATACCGGATTAAATGATTTGAAGGATATACTAAAGTAGGAAAAGGCGAAGGAAATGAATAAGAAAATTATCGTCTATCTTCTGGGATGGATTATGAATATGGAAGCCATCTTTATGCTGCTTCCATGTGTGGTTGCTGCCATTTACCGGGAAAGCAGCGGAATCTGGTTCCTGGCCGTCATGGCGGTATGCGGAACGACCGGTCTTCTTCTGACACGCAGGAAACCGGATAATATGGTATTCTTCGCCAAGGAGGGCTTTGTCTCTGTTGCAATGAGCTGGATTGTGCTCAGCTTTTTCGGGTCCCTGCCCTTTTACTTAAGCAGGGAGATTCCCCGGTTTGAGGATGCCATGTTCGAGGTAATCTCCGGTTTTACGACGACGGGAGCCAGCATTTTAACGGATGTGGAAGGTCTGTCCCACTGTATGCTGATCTGGAGGAGTTTTACACACTGGATCGGAGGCATGGGCGTTCTCGTGTTTATTCTCGCCATCCTTCCGCTGGCAGGCGGTTATAACATGTACCTCATGAAAGCGGAGAGCCCGGGGCCATCTGTAGGGAAGCTGGTTCCAAAGGTAAAATCCACCGCCAAGATTCTCTACGGAATCTATTTTTTCATGACAGTGGTGGAGGTCATCCTCCTGCTTGTCGGCGGTATGCCGCTGTTCGATTCGCTGGCAACCAGCTTCGGTACGGCCGGTACCGGTGGTTTCGGCATCAAAAACAACAGCATTGCCTTCTATGACAGCTATTATCTCCAGGGAGTCATCACCGTGTTCATGATACTCTTTGGCATTAACTTTAACGTGTATTACCTATTCCTGATTCACCATCCGAAGGACGCGCTTCGCTGCGAGGAGGCGAGGGCTTATCTGGGAATTATCGGCGTAACCGTTCTTCTCATCACCCTCAATATCCGCGGAAGCTTTACCAGTATCTTTGCGGCCTTCCACCATGCGGCATTTCAGGTAGCATCCATCATCACGACCACCGGCTTCTCCACGGTAGATTTTGACAAATGGCCGGAATTCTCCAAGGGTCTGCTCGTCGTATTGATGTTCATCGGCGCCTGCGCCGGAAGTACGGGCGGCGGCCTCAAGGTATCCAGGGTCATTATTCTGCTTAAATCGGTGAAAAAGGAGTTATTTTCCCTGCTTCATCCGAGGAGTGTCAAGATCATAAAGATCGAAAGCAAACCGGTCGAGCATCAGGTCATCCGGTCCATCAATACATTTCTGGTGGCTTACCTGGTGATTTTCGTTCTCTCGACCGTGATCGTCAGCCTCGATAACTTTGATTTTACAACGAATTTCACCGCTGTGGCGGCGACCTTCAACAACATCGGCCCGGGACTCGGCGCTGTCGGCCCCACCGGCAATTTCTCCGGCTTCTCGGCCATGTCGAAATGGGTGATGATGTTCGATATGCTGGCCGGACGTCTGGAGGTTTTCCCGATGCTTCTGCTGTTTGCACCATCCACATGGAAAAAGTAAATATTTTTGTCAAAAAAAGCACAGGGGGCTGAATGGATATTCTTTCCCCTGTGCTTTTTGCATCCTGTTCGCAGTCGCGATACTTCCTTCTATTTATCGCAATCTCAGTCAATATACCTATTCCTATTCCTATGCCTCAGCCTCAGTCACAGTTCTACTTCCTATGCTCTCAGCCTCAATCACAGTACTTCTTCCTATTAATCCCTGCAAGCAGGATCACCAGAATCACATTCACCACCAGGATCCCGATCGCGGCCACGATCCCGACATGATCCGCCGCGCCGCCCACTATCTGGGGTGTCAGAATGCCGCCCATGGCGGAGATCGCCGTAAGCACCGACATGCCGAAGGTTGAGCCCTGGATCAGCGGTCCCGCGTCGGCGATGCAGGTGGGATAGATACCCGCCAGGAAAAAGCCGAAGCCGATCAGCGCGAGGGTAATGAGCGGAAGGCTCTTCGTAGAGATCAGCAGGAAAAAGCAGATACCGCTTCCCAGTGCGTTCATCAGTATGAGAGAGCTGCGTCTCATCCTTCCGGACAGTGAGGCGCAGACCAGCCTGCCCGCCATGATGACCAGCCAGGTCACCGACACCAGTGTGGTGGCATACGTCTCGCTCATGACCCCGGTATTCTGCAGATACGTGACAAACCAGCCGTTGATACAATTTTCCACACCCAGATAGAAGAAGAGGATCAGGGCGATACAGTGAAACTGAAAGGACTTTAAGAATCCCCGCCCTTCCCGTTTTCCGGATTGTTTTAAAGGTGCCGCATCTCTGGCCCGTTCATTTAACAGACTGTAATCCATGGTTCCGTAAGTGAGTGCAGAGGTGGCGGTGATGAAGATCAGGAGATAGACGACCGACCGCCAGCCAAATCCCAGCTTCAGCAGGACTGCGGTGAGAAATGGCGCCAGGAACGCCCCGACCGCGAAGCTGCAGTGCAGAAGGTTCAGCTTCCCGGCTGCGCCTCCATCGTAAATATCGTTGACGGCGGCGTTATTTATAATTGTAACAGAACCTCTCACAAGGCCATAGACCAGCATAATGCCGTACATGACAGGAAGCGGCGGCAGAAGAGTGAGTCCCAGCAGACAGAGCGGCGCCATGGCGGTCATCACTGTGATGGAGAACCGTCTTCCCATGGCGGGAACCATGACGGGGAAGAGGAAGCTGGCCAGAAGATTCCCCACCGCCATCACGGAGAGCAGTCCGCCCGCAGCCAGAAAGCTGATTCCGGCCTCCGCGATCACCGACGGCAGAATCGCTCCGATCACCAGCACCGCCATCCCGCTGACCGAATAGCCGTAGCAGCAGCGGATAAAAATTTGTTTCCTTCTATCTGTTTTCATGGGTATTACCCCTCCTTGTCAAACCAAACTTTTTCCAGTATACTAAGAAGAAAGTGGAAATACAAGGCAAAAACCCAGAAAAACTTTATAATTTTGTATTATTTATGTTGACTTTACAAAAGACAAATGGTATTATGTTACAGTATGCCGCACAATGAGGTCTAAAAGTTTTCGTGTAAAAGCGAAGCACCACAGTTGGCGAGTAATGATAATAGGAGGTGCCATATGTACGCGATTATTGCAACAGGTGGTAAGCAGTACAAAGTAGCTGAAGGCGATATCATTAAAGTAGAAAAGCTTGGTGTTGACGCTGGTGAAGCAGTCACATTTGATCAGGTACTGGTAGTAAACAACGGCGAATTAGCAGTTGGATGCCCGACAGTAGCAGGTGCTACCGTAACAGGTACAGTTGTGAAAGAAGGCAAGGCGAAAAAAGTCATTGTTTACAAGTATAAGAGAAAATCCGGATACCATAAGAAAAATGGTCACAGACAGGCTTATACCCAGGTGAAGATTGAAAAGATCAACGCTTAATTCAGGCAGAGACTATGATTAAAGTAACAGTTTTGGAAGATTCAGACAGAGTGGTCCGCGAACTTAAGCTTACAGGACATGCCGGGTACGGTGAGGAAGGGCAGGACATCGTCTGTGCCGCCGTTTCAGCCCTGGTATTCTCCGCTTATAACTCGATCGAGACCTTTACGGAAGACGATTTTGAGGGAAGTGCCGATGAACGTTCGGGAGACTTTCAGCTGCGTTTTTCAGGAGAGATCAGTCCGGAATCAAAACTCCTTATGAATTCTCTGGTGCTCGGGCTTACGAATATCATGGAATCATATGGGAAACAATATATAAAAATTCGATTTGAGGAGGTGTAAGTGATGTTAAAGATGAACCTTCAATTCTTCGCTCATAAAAAAGGTGTTGGATCTACAAAGAACGGCAGAGACTCCGAGTCTAAGAGGTTAGGTGCTAAGAGAGCCGATGGTCAGTTCGTATTAGCCGGCAACATTCTCTACAGACAGCGTGGTACTCATATCCATCCAGGTCTTAATGTAGGCCGCGGCGGAGACGATACACTGTTCGCTACGGTGGACGGCGTTGTCAGATTTGAAAGAAAAGGCAGAGACAAAAAGCAGGTTTCTGTTTATCCAAGAGTAATAAGCGAATAATTAGACCGGCTTCATACCTCACCGTATGAAGCCGTTTCTTTTAAAATGCCAATGGAAAGGAAACAGGTGAATTCATGTTTGCCGATAGAGCAAAAATATTTATTAAATCAGGAAAAGGCGGCGACGGTCACGTCAGCTTCCGCCGGGAACTCTATGTTCCCTGCGGCGGTCCCGACGGCGGTGACGGAGGCGACGGCGGCGATATTATCTTTGAAGTGGATGACGGTTTAAATACCTTAAGCGATTTCCGCCAGGTGCGCAAATACGCTGCCCAGGACGGAGAACAGGGAGGCAAGAAGCGCTGCCACGGGAAAAATGGCGGCGATCTCATCGTCAAGGTTCCGGAAGGAACGGTCATCAAAGAGTTTGAATCAGGAAAAGTCATCGACGATATGTCCGGTGAAAACCGGAGAGAAGTCATCTTAAAAGGCGGCCGCGGCGGTCAGGGCAACATGCATTACGCCACTCCAACCATGCAGGCACCGAAATACGCCCAGCCTGGACAGTCCGGCCAGGAGCTCTGGGTCCAGCTGGAACTCAAGGTTATCGCGGATGTCGGTCTCGTAGGATTTCCGAATGTTGGAAAATCCACGCTGCTCTCCCGTGTCAGCAATGCACGCCCGAAGATTGCCAATTACCATTTCACAACCC
>NZ_JBKVCZ010000035.1:0-40781 GCF_046966825.1 Hungatella sp.
GGTATTGGGGACATTCTCCGCAATTTTGGGCTTATCGCCGGATTGAGCCATAAAAGTTACATTTGGGTCATCAGTATTTTCAGACCGTTGTGATGCCTTATCTTTCGGATAGGCCCGTACGCATTCTGAGAAATAGTAGTTAAAGGCAATCCAGTCAGGTTTACCGTCCGCAATGGTCTTCATATCTCCGGGAAGAATATCTGGCTGCCAGTTCCGGTCGGACAAATACTTCCAGAGTGCAGAAGGATATTCGCCATTTACCAGAAGATCGAGATACAGGGTATTGCGGAATTCACTGTAGTTCATAGCGGCCAGCGAATCTTCCGGAAGGTTGGAAGCCGGATAGATGGCTGTAATATTAGGGGCGGGTCCAATCAAACCACCCAGTTTCATCTCATGATATATGGCCATAGCCCTGGCTTGGGCAATACACATGTGATGATTGATGTTCATAACGGTTTTCCGTTCTTTTATCTTTTCTCCGTAGAAGAGACTGGCAACAGAAGACTGGCCGTAGACGATCATCATATTCTGTTCATTTATAGTCAGCCAATATTTTACCTTTTTTCCATACCGCTCAAACAGAATACGGCAGTAATGTACGTAATCGTCTATGGAACGGCGGGATATCCAGCCGCCATACTGCTCAATCAAAGAGAGTGGATAATCGAAATGATAGATGGTAACAATGGGTTCGATGTGATGTTCTAAAAGCTCATCGAACAGATTATCATAAAATTCCAGTCCTTTTTCATTGGGAACAAGATCGTTGCCGTGTGGAAGGATGCGGGTCCAGGAGATAGAACAGCGGTATGCCCGGAATCCCATCTCAGCCATGAGAGCAACATCTTCCATATAATGATGGTAATGATCGCTTGCTATCTTGTAATCAGTAACCCCTTGTGGAGTTTTACGTATATCTGCGGTAGATAATCCTTTCCCATCCTCATTCCATGCGCCTTCGAACTGGTGTGCACTTGTAGAAGCACCCCACAGGAAGTTATTTGGGAAGCCTGTTAATTGATTCTGTTTCATAATTGTTCCTCCGAGTAAGCAACTGCATCCATTTTTTTAAAGAACGGATAATAGCTGATAATAGAAAGCGGTATCAGTATAAGAAGCTGAAATGCTGCAACACGCCAGCCGCCGGCCAGAAAACCAGAGATGCCAAATGGAATTCCAAACATAAATATTCCATTCAGCCGTGGCAGTATGCCAATTATTGTAAGTAAATAGGCAAGAGTTCCGCTAATGAGTGGATTTAAGATAAATGGTATCGCCAGCATCGGATTTAACACGATGGGGGTACCGAAAATGATGGGCTCATTTACACCGCAGATTCCGGCTGGAAGCGCCAGCTTTCCTAAGGTACGGTATCGCTTGCTTTTCGCTTTCAGCATAAGAAGATTTAGCCCGATGGTATTGCCTGTTCCGGAAAACTGAAAGAACAGCATGCCAAATGCATAGCCTAGGATATAGGGAAGTGGGTCTCCGGCATTGTAAGCGGCTAAATTGGCATAATCCATGGACAGCCATAGCGGTACTGCAACTGAATACATGACAAGTCCTCCGTGAATTCCAAACATCCATAAAATATTGGTAATGAGTTTTAACAGCAGGAATACAAGCAGGGTGTTTCCAAGATTGGACAGGGGAGCCTGAAGAATCTGATAAACAAATGCGTGAACATTTTCAAAGGGCGTAAAGCGAAAGATAACCCGTACTGCAATTGAGATAATGATGATGATGATCATGGGAACAAGTCCCATAAATGCTTTGATTGTGGTCGGAGGTACTCCGGCGGGAAGTGTTATTGTAATGTTTTTGTCGATCAAGAAAATATACAGTTTTGTCATAATCAGGGACATGATAAAGGCAACAAAGAGTCCGCCTGCGCCAGTCCACTGAAAAGTCAGGGCCAGCGTGCCGCTGTCGCCGATCATTGTGAGCGGCGTAATGATGAAAAAACTGGTCAGCGATATAAAACCGGCTGTTAAGCCGTCTTTTCCAAAGGAGTCGGCAAGTTTGTAAGAGATGGAAAAGACTGCATAGACCGCAATCATTCCTGTCGTAAGCTGACAGGGAAGGTTGACAATTTCTTTTAATCCGGTATCGCTCAGAAAATTGACAAATGGTTCATACTGCAGGTTATTTACAATGGCAAATAGCGCACCAACCATAAGTATTGGAAAGATGGCGATCAGACCATCGGATACCGCATTAATGTATTTATTGCGTTTAAGCCGGTTCGTAAGCTTCATAAGTGTATTTTGCATAGCCTCAATCTTATTATTAATCCCCATTATAGTATCCCCCTTTTTTATAATAAGCGTAATGCTTTGGAAAGTACTGCACCGCCGTCCATCATGCCATAATCCATCATGTCAATTACAGCGACCTTCATCCCGGCTGGTCGGTATCGCGTTTCCATGTCTTCTCTCAGATAACCCACTTGCGGACCTAACAGCAGGATATCGGTATGTCTGCCGCAGTTCTCGAACTTTCCCTCTGGCATGGCCTCGATCTGCACATCCAGATGGTGGGAGGCTGCGTAGGCCTTCATTTTCTCCATCAGCATGCTGGTTGATAGGCCTGCAGCACAGATCAGTGTAATATATGTCATAAATACATCCCCCTTTTACATTAATTTACGACAGAGATCTACGATTTCCATAGCCAGATCCTTTACTGTCATGGCATTCATAAGATGGTCCTGGGCATGAATCATTAAGAGGCTGATTTGGGCAGGAGTATTACCATTTAATTCCCCCTGTATCAATTCAGTTTGATAATTATGTGCCGTGTTTAGCGACTCACTGCATTTTTGAAGATACTGGTCTGCTTCGGCAAAATGCCCTTCTTTGGCAGCTCGTATGGCCTGAATGGCCATACTTCTGGCATTCCCCCCATTTACTACCAGCTCCATAACAATATGTTCTATTGAAGTTTCACTCATTGTTCCTTATCCTTTCCGGGACCGCTTAATAATGGAAATAACATTAGCATTTTCCATATCACTAAATGTGATTCCAAAGGTCCGCTCAATGTCCTGCATACTTTCCTTCACAGCCTGATATAATTCTGGATTTCGTTCGATGATCTCCGGGGCATATATATTTACAGGCAGCTCCTTTCCCTCTGTCAAATGCTGGATACAGCAGAATATATGTACCAGAAGTCCTATTTTAATATCTTTAGTCATACCGTTGACAGAGGCTGTTTCCATATGACTGATTGCCTTAAGAAGCTTAGGCTTCAGCCGGTTGATATCTATCTGTGTGGACTGTTCCTTCAAATGATCAAAAATTACATCGTAATCATTCGTAGTCAGACTGCCTTCCGGAGGGAAAGCTGACTCCGGAGTGAGATTTAAGCGTGCCGGGAGATCGGATTCACTGCATTCAAGGACTTCTGAAATAGGAATATAGGAAATTCCTACGATCTGCGGATCATAGCTGCTTATAATGCATAAGATCCGGCAGTGACGGCGAAGTTCATCAATCTCTAATAGAAGTTCCTTTTTTCTGCTGATTGCCAGTGGAATAATCTCGGGACAGCTGGTTTTAAGTGTTTTTTCCAGGTATGTTTTTACTAAAATGGCACCGCCTTCCCCGCTCATGCAAAGAGTAATTATAACATCGCCGCCTTTTTTTCGATTTTTCCTGTCTGCATGGTAATTTTGTATGGCCCAGGAAGCTGTTTCCTCCATATCAGAATTCAAGAGTAACTTCCTGCTTATGTCCAGTGCCAGAGCTGTGATTGGAATCTCGATACCTTGGACTGGAATTCCGGTTTCCTGCTCAAGCATGTCCAACAGTTGCGAAACGGAACCCATATCGTACAGGGCGAAAACTCCCTTTCCCTGGTTGATTTTCAGGATAAGACTTCGCAGCCCCTCATAGGTTACGTTCAATGCCTGTTCGAGTGGAATATCGTAAGCCCAGACCTGAGTTCCGCTTAATGAACTGACCACTTCAGAAAGAGAAGCGGCACCGTGTGATCCATGCATAATGATGAGAAGGACTGGCTTGGGTGTATCAGGAAGTTCGCCTCCTTTACATAAAAACATGGTGAGAAAAACAGCTTCATCTACAGGAAGGGAAAGATTAAATTCCTGTTCCAGTCTGGCGATAAAGTTGGTACAGTAAGCATATTCCCGTTTGTGAGATTCGGCGGTTTCCAGGATCTGGCTGCCGTTTAACTTTCGGGAACGGTTTGAATGCTTGAGAGCAGAATCCAGATGTAGGCACAGTCCATAGAAGAGCGACTGCGAATAAATCCGGTCAAATTTCTGCACTGCCCCGTTTATAAATTCTGTTACAAGTTCAATTAAACGAGGGGTTGTCATCAGGGCGAGCTGCTCACGGTTTATGATATGGCTGCCTAGTCCTCTGCTGTATTCCTGAAATTCATGTTCAATATCGATACTGATTAATGTGTTGATTTCGACTGCCTCAAGACCGCGGTTCTTAAGTTCTCCAGTCCGTTTATCGATCCATTCATAGATATTAGTGGGTTTCGGGGTAGAACGCTGGTATCGGGTTTTTATTTCTTCATTCGGTGTAAATAAATAAGTGTAACCATCACGTATCGTTTTTTTCAAATCTTCCCGCTTTCCTTTTAGTTCAAGGTAACCAGATCTGACATAAAACGGAAAATCCGACAGAAGGAGCTCTAACTGCGTATTTTTCCTTTGGTAGTCTCTGGCGTAAGCGGTGGCACAGCCAAGCTTCATATCATTCTTAAGCTGACTGATGTTTTGACGGCACTGATAGAGAAGCAGACAGGTCATAATTTCGTAAGAGATACTTAGAGTTCGTCCGCACCGCATGGCCTCATTTGTGAAAAATCTGCATATCAGTCCAAAACGTTCCTGTAACGGTCGCATTTCAAGTGGTGTTAATTGGATTCTGACAGGAAAGGATATTGAACACATTTCAATAAGTGAATGATTTCCTTCTTCTCCGATGGAGCAGATTAAAATGATGTCGTGTTTCACTATATTTTTTGATAAGTCCATGATACGTATCCTGGTGTCTGCGTCAAGATATTCCAATCTGTCAATAAAGAGGATTCCGCCATTCGCCCGCTGCAGACAGGATAGTGCGTCTTCCTCCTTGGAAGATGAGATGCCGAAAAGCTCTAAGCCGGCTTTTTGCTGTTTTTCGGCGTACAGAGAGCAATTGAATGTGATAAACGGAGGATTTTGCTCCGTGACATTACTCTCCTGGGCAAAGCGTGATATCAGCTTTGCAAATTCCCGCTTTCCAGAACCTTCCGGGCCGGTTATCAGTACCGGAAGACTGTAACCGGGATACAGGATAGCTGCTTTAGCCAGTTGTACTGCGCCTTTTAGACTTCCTGCATTTCCGATCAGTTCTGAAAAGCATGATTTCTCCGTACCTGCGGCTGAGACCGAAGGAATCCGGTATAGAACGGGGCGTCCATCTGTTTTCTCGATCGCTCCTTCTTTAACCAGTTCGTTTAAAATGCTGCTTACATTGCTGCGCTGCATTTCAAGCCTTCTGGCCAGATATTGAGTGCTAACCCCTTCTAATGGCTTTCCGGAATCAGTTGATTGTTTAATAAAGTCATAGACTGTTTCTTTTTTTGATTTCATTCTGCCACCTCCAATTGAATTATACACTCGATACTGTGATTACACTATAATGAAAACAAAATGCTTTGTCAAATACAGGAAATACAAGAAAATCTCTGCAAAATATACACTTGTATTAGTGTATAACTGTATAAAACCATGACAGAAGTAAAGTCTGAAAAGTTTTAGAAAAAAAACTATACACTGTGCATTTCGATAAAAATAAATGAGAAAAATAATACAATAGATCAAAAAAAATCCTATAAATTCATACACTTAGTTTATAGAAATTTTATTATTTGTAATCGGATGTCTGAGAATAAAGGAAGGGTACATAGACAGATGTAATTAGGGAACAAGACCAGTGAGCATAAAAAGGTTGACATAAAATGGGTAACGTAAAAAATGGGTTGCCGGAAAGGAAATCTATGTAGACACAGTATATCTGCAGCCATTTGCCATTATCCTGGTCGGATATCCGAAAATGGAGAAGAAACAGGGAGACAGGTATGATGAGAGCCGCAGCCATTGGGGAGAGCAACGGATTTATTGAATATGTGGAAAAGTTTGGCGCAGGTTATCAGGGGATAGTCCTGGATTACGTCTATCGCCCGGCTGCTCTGCCGGAGGAGGTGGTTCGTGGGCCGCGAACCGTTATGCATTTTTCAGTAAAAAAGAGGGGAGAAGCCGACTGTTCTTGACAGGGAAAGAGCCAGAACCTATAATTTCTGTAGGACAAAACGATGAGGTTATGGGATATGGAAAGAATGGATGCGCTGCTTTACGACTGCGATATCAGGGAGCCCCTGTTTGACTACCTGGAAGAGCGGTTCGGGAAAGCAAGGATGTTTGAGGAGAAAATCATCGGAAAATCGAGAGCCGACGTCTTGATGGTGACGGAGGGCAGAATCACGGGGCTGGAGATTAAGAGTGATGCGGATACGTACGAGCGTCTGAAGAGGCAGATCCGTGACTACGACAAATACTGTGACGAGAATTACGTCGTGATCGGCAGATCGCACGCGAAACACGTAGAAGAGCATATTCCGGCCTATTGGGGAGTTCTGGTCGTTTCTGTGAACGGCAGAGAGATCGTGATAGAGGAAATGCGTCCCGCGCAGCAGAATCCTAAAATGAAGCGGGAATTGCAGCTTGCCATTCTGTGGCGGGCGGAGCTCCAGAACATTATCGAACAGAATCATTTGCCTCATTACAGGCAGAAGAGCAAACGGTTTGTGAGGGAAAAGCTGTTGGAAAAGCTGGAGTGGAACCGGCTGAAGCTGGAGGCCTGCGAGGAATTATTTGAACGGGATTATACGCTTCTGGAGGAAGAGGAGGAATGAAAGAGGAGAGATGAGATCGGAGAAATGAGAACGGAAAATATTTGAAAATGTAGTCTGGGAGATTAGGAAGATGGATTGTGATAATAGAAATGAATTGCTTGTGAACATAGATAAACTGCATACCACAGATTTGGGGGTGGTGCGGATTAAGAAGAATCTGACATTGAATACGGATGATGTGGTGGCGTGGTGCAGAGCGGTGATTGAAAACGTAAACACTGGTATAATCAGAAAGGGAAAGAACTGGTATGCGGAGAATGAAGCCTGTATCATAACAGTCAATGCGTTCAGCTATACGATTATTACAGCTCATAAGCGCAGGAAAATGTTGTAATCTACACGATATTGGTTTGGGGAGTCCTGATTTGATGTTGTATTATAAAGCAAGGATAGCGGGTTTTTTGGAGAATCTGAAGCAGTTATGGTGGAAGAGGCGGCAGCGATGCCTTGAGGACAGCGGATTTCGATGATTGTATGAAAGTCAGATGATAATTATCGTCAATTACATGTATGTGATTGGCGGTAATAAATTACAAGGTACCTAACTAATCAAAACATACCTAACAAATTGAAACGTAACGAATTAATAAATAAACAAAACAGGAAGATTTCTATATGGATGAAAATAAAACAACATGCCCATGCTGTCCAAATCAATGCTAGGCCGGAGCGCTGCAGTGCGGAAAAGGGAGGGCGTACTTCCGTAATGAAGACAATGGCGGAAGCGAGCGAAGCAATCGAAACGAGAGTGAGGATAACCACCACCAGGGTGAGGGGCGACAGAATCATGGCGGCAGGAGAGAACTGGGGGAACATAGAAGAGGCAGATCCATGGAAGGAACTGTGAAATGGGAGAGTGCCGTCATGGTTTTGTAATAGAAGAAAAGCTTCAGGGCCAGCTGCACGCCTGCGGCCATATCCTTCATTATAATATGGGGCAGAAAGTGGGGCAGGCCAGAATCTTAACTGTGCTTTTAGAGCGTGGAATTATTACCCAGCGGGAGCTTCAGGATATTCTGGAGGTGCGGTCCGGATCACTGAGCGAGATTTTAAATGGAACGCGGAGATATGACGTCCGGACTGTTTTCCTGTTTGAGCGGTGAGGAGAAGAAGACGCTGGCGGAACTGCTGGATAAGCTGTTGGACGGCTGGGAAGGCCCGGAGCGTGAACGAGGCTGCAGAGGCAGGGGACACGATCGGCGGATGCATGGCCGGGAAGCTGGCCAGACACTGTAAAACCATAGTAAATCTGCACAATATACAGGCGATTGTGAATGGATAGTTTTTAACAAACTTTTCCCGGACGGTAAAAAAACGCTGACAATTTATTTTCCAAAATGTTAAAATAAACCTATAGGAAAGGGAGGTTTTAACATGAGACGAATTGTAAGCGCATGTTTACTGCAGACCATGAGATTTGATACGACGAAGGAGGCTGATCCGGAGCAGGATTTTACCATCTTTTGCAAAAAGCTGGAAAAGAGCAGTGTCAAATATGTCATTGAAGAGAAGACAAAGGAAGCGGACGGCTCCCTGGTGGTGAAGATCAGGAAGCAGTATAACTCCTACAGTACGGAAGGATACCTGCAGTAACAAACGTTGATGCTTTGGAATCAATGAGATTCCAAAGCATCTATTTTAATTTCAGGAGGGAAACTATGTTTTCGGTAAATGATCATGTTGTATTTGGAAATCATGGAATCTGTGTGATAAAAGCGATCGGTCCTCTGGATCTCAGCATTGCGGAACGGGGACGGCTTTATTACACGCTGGAACCGCTCTATGCACAGAAAAATACCATTTATACGCCGGTGGATAACGAAAAAAGCTCCCTGCGCAGAGCGATTACAAGGGAAGAAGCGCTGGAACTGATTGACAGGATTCCGCAGGTGGAAACTGTTTGGGTCCTGGATGAAAAACGGCGTGAGGAAAAATACAAGGAAATTATGAAGCAGAATGACTGTATGGGCTGGATGCAGATTATCAAGACCCTGTATTTAAAGAAGCAGAAACGTTTGGCCGAGGGACGGAAGAATACGGCGCGCGACGACTTATATCTCAAACTGGCGGAAGACTTCTTATACGGCGAATTTGCCGCGGCTCTCGGAGTGGAAAAAGACCAGGTGGAAGAGCTGATCGGCCGGAGAGTAAGGGAAATGGAATCCGCTTAAAGGCCAGGTACGACTGTATCAGAGAAGAGAGGAGGAGGCCGTAAATTGGATAGTCCTGAAAAACATGAAGCAGTAAATGCGGAGAAACACACAGAACATCTGGAAGAATGCACAGTAGAACACACAGCAGAACTCAGGGAAATACTCACGGAAGAACAGGCAGAGTCGCCAGACGACTGCTTTGCAGAAGCTCTGGCGGACTGCCGGCTGGAAGAGGCGGAATCTTTCGATTTTGAAGACGAAGGACCGGAGCTGCCTGCGTTTAGCGAGGAGGACGAATATCTCCATGAGGACTCCGTCCATATCTATTTGAAAGAAATAGGAGGCGTGCGGCTTCTGAGCCCGGAGGAGGAGACGGAACTCGCCCTGAAGGTAGAGCAGGGAGATGACGACGCGAGAGACCGCATGGTGCGCGCCAATCTCCGTCTGGTGGTCAGCGTTGCTAGGCGATATGTGAAGGGCAGCGGTATGTCCTTCCTGGACCTGATTCAGGAAGGGAACATTGGCCTGGTGAATGCGGTAGAGAAATTCGACTGCCACAGGGGCTATAAGTTCAGCACCTATGCCATGTGGTGGATTCGCCAGTCCATTACCAGAGCGATTGCCGACCAGGCGCGCACCATCCGTCTTCCCGTCCATACGAAGGAACTGATGGGGCGCTTAACGAAGGCATCCATACAGTTCTTATCGGAAAACGGCAGGAATCCGGAGCCGCGTGAGCTTGCCGCTATGCTGGAAATCCCGGAGAAGAAGGTGGAAAATATCCTTCAGCTTTATGGGGATACCGTCTCTTTGGATGCGCCCGCGGGAGAGGAGGGAGATTCCCAGGTCATCGATTTTCTGTCGGACAAGTCTGCGCCGGAACAGTATGAGCAGGTGGAGGCAGGCATTATTCACGATCAGGTGGAGAAAGCTCTGGGCCATTTAAGCAAGCGGGAGCAGGAGATTTTAAAGCTGCGTTTTGGTTTTGTGGATGGGCGGATCTGGACGCTGGAGGAAGTGGGGAAGAAGTACCATGTGACGCGCGAGCGGATACGCCAGATTGAAGCCAGAGCCTTGAGGCGGCTTCGTGCAAAACAGGACATCCGGAATCTCAGGGTGTATTTGGAAGCGTAGGGTGAGTAGGCCCTGTCTGAAAAAGGAGATGTGTTTATGAAGATTATAAATAAGCTTCCCGTATCCCCAGGTATTTTCCGAAGGGAACATGAAGCTGATGGAAGATCTATTGACTTAACGTTTGTCCGGCGGTAAGATGAAGATAAGTATTGCGTGAATTTCCGTGATCAAACCGAAGAGGGAGGAATTGCATGAATGTACTTATCATTAAGGGAAGTCCTCATGAAAAAGGCACCACATCGCTGCTGGCGAAGAAATTCGAGGAGGGAGCACGGGCGGCTGGCCATGTTGTCCAGGAGATTGACGCGGCCCATGTGGATATTAAATCCTGTCTGGGCTGTAATTACTGCAGGAAGAATAACGGAATCTGCATCCACAATGACGATATGGCGGACGCATACCCGATGCTCTCCGACGCAGATGCGATCGTATTTGTGACTCCGCTCTATTACTTTGGCTTTACCTCGCAGATCAAGAAGGTGATTGACCGCTTCTACGCCATGAACTCCGAACTGAGGGCGGAAGCCAAAATGGCCTATTTGCTCGCGGCAGGAGCCGACAGTGAGGACTGGGCCATGGAAGGAATACGCGCCACATTTGATGTGATGTGCCGCTATCTTCGCTGGGAAAATGCGGGAAGCGTCCTGGCTCTCGGCTGCGGAAGCCGTGAGGAGATAAAGGAAAGCGAATATTTAAGCCAGGCAGAAGTGCTTGGAAGGTCAGTTTAACCGAAGAAGAAGCCGCTGTATCAGCAGATAAAAATACTGATACAGCGGTTTCTTCTGTTCTGTGCCGGTTGCAGTGCTCCGGTGTATTACCCTTTTGCGTTCTCCGGGCGGAGATTCGTGAGCCCGGTTACGATAACGCAGGGGCCTTTTTCCGCCAGGTCCAGAATGACATTTCTCTGGATTACCCAAAGGAAATCGTCGGCCGACATCCCGTTCATGGCTCCATTCATTCCTCTGGCGGCAAAGGCGTATCCGAAGATGCTATTCGAGGGAGCATCCTCGCCCTGTTTCTCGATATAGGATTCATCAAAGCCCGTCTCCACGGCCACTTTCTTGACCAGATCCTTGTCGTAGTAGGGGATTCCCAGTTTTTCAGCCGCCATTTTTCCTATGGTACGTCCGCCGCTGCCGAATTCCTGGCTGATGGTGATGATTCGATGATTCATGTGTTCTGACCTCCATTCGCTTTAAACATTTATATTCGTGTGAGACAAGAATAATTGTAAGAATCAGAGAAAGCACATCGGCAATAGGGGCCGCCCACAGCATTCCCGTGACGCCGAAGGCCATCGAGAGCAGGATGACGCCCGGAACCAGGAAGACGACGTCTCTGGACAGGGAAAGGACAGTCGCCTTCACCGGTTTTCCGATCGACTGCAGGAAAATACTGCTGGCCTTCTGTACGCAGCAGAGCAGGATGCCTCCCAGGAAAATACGGAAGCACATATTAGCGTATTCATTATACAGACCGCTCTCGCTGCCGAACAGGCTGACAATGACCTGCGGGCAGAATTCGAAGAGCAGTGTGGCAATGATGCCGATCACCGCATTGGCAGCGATGATATGGCGATACGTATCGAAGACCCGTTTAAAATTACCGGCCCCGTAATTATATCCGGCGATAGGCTGGCCGCCGACCGCGATACCCACGGAAAATGCGATGACGATGCCAAAGACCTTCATAACGATCCCGACAACGGAAAGGGGAATATCGGCCCCGTAAATGGACTGGGGCCCCTTGAGCCCGATCATGTTGTTGGACACACTCATGACGATGACAATGGCAATCTGCGTGATAAAGCTGGAGATGCCCAGCTGGCCGATCTGCCTCAGCAGCCGGCCATCCGGAAGAAAACTGGCCTTCGAGAAGCGAAAGGATTTCGGCTTCCGGAAATAGAGGATGGTGACGAAGCAGGAAACCACCTGACCGATGACGGTGGCTATGGCTGCGCCCCGCACCCCCATGTGAAATACGAAGATGGCGACAGGGTCCAGAATCAGGTTCAGCACGGCACCGATTACGGTGGAAAACATGGAATAAGCGGGGGAGCCGTCGGCCCGGATCGCCGCATTCATGCCGGAGGCGAAAATATAGAAGGGGATTCCGAGCAGAATGACCTCCATGTATTCTCTGGCATAGGGATAGCTGGCCTCTGTCACTCCAAACAGGCGGAGAATCTGATCCGTAAACAGAAAGCCGGTCACGGTCAGCAGGAGGCCGATGATTATAGTGGCCAGAATTCCATTACCGATGCATTTGTGGCTGTTTTCCTTGTCGCCGCTTCCGAGGGAGAGGCTTAATTTGGCTGCGCTTCCATCCCCAACCAGCAGGGCCAGGGCCAGAGCAGTCACGGTGAACGGATAGACGACATTAGTTGCCGCATTTCCGAGGTAACCGACGCTCTGCCCGATAAAGATCTGGTCCACGATGTTATAGAGGGCGCTGACCAGCATGGAAAGTACGCAGGGAACTGAAAATTTCAGCAGCAGCCTGCCGATGGGTTCTGATGCAAGATAGGCGTTTGCATCTCGTTTTGTCTCTGTCATAGATAATCACTCCTTATGAATAAAAACTGCGCGCAATCAAAGCGGAAGATTCCCGCTTATAGATTACACGCAGTTATTGCTGGATTTACATCTATTCTGATTAAACACGCATGGATAAAACGGAAATGGTAAGATTTTTCCGCCGTGAATCATTATAACCGATCGGACAATGCGGATGTAAGAAGAAAATTCATATTTTAGAAAATTTGTTAAAAATGCGCATAATGAAATGATAATGCCAGCGCTTATATCAGGAAGTAGGAAATCCAGAACACAGTTTAATAATAAAATTTTCACAAAACAGACACAGTCCGGCTTTATAATGCAGTTCAGTAACAGAAAAGACTGCGACAGGAGGACAAAACATGAGCACAGAAGCTGTAAAACAGGATGAAAGTAAGGGAGAGAAGGCAGCGGTTATCTCTTTTCTTTTGATATCTGCCGCATTTTTGATGGCGGAGATTGGACTGATGGATATTTCTTTACTAAAGGCCCCGGAACTGATCCAGTGGATCTATGATAAGGTAACACTGCCGGAGAGTCTGATTTTTATCAGCCATTTCAAGGGGCTGTTTGGATTTTTTGTGATGGTGATCAGCTGTCTGCCGGCACTGGCATTAATGGGGATCACAGGTATGGTAATGTCGAAGATTGCGGATAAGCAGTAGGAGTCTGATAGATGGCGGGAATCCGGGAGGAGCTGCCGGCGGTAAATGCCGTGAGAGATAATCAGCCAGGCTTCCGCGTTGAGCGGCTTTTGCAGTAATACGTATAAAATTCCTGAAAAACAAGCTTCTATACATATCCGGCGGGCAATTGGCGAAAGCTATTTAGACATATTTCATAAAAAAGCAGGTGGAATTCCGTTAAAAATCCTCTGTACAAACTGATATATTAGTACTAATATATCAGTATAGTGGGAACTGTAAACCAATCTTATTTATCATCAGGAGGAAAATCATATGAATATGTCACTTCGCTGGTATGGACCAGGCTATGACACCGTAACTCTGGAACAGATCCGTCAGATTCCGGGCGTGAGAGGCGTCATCACGACACTCTACGGAACGCAGCCGGGAGAGGTCTGGGAAAGGGAAGAGATCAGAAGCTTAAAGAAGACCGTCGAGGATGCGGGGCTTTCCATTCTTGGAATTGAATCAGTCAACGTCCATGACGACATCAAGACAGGGGCAAAGGACAGAGACCGCTATATTGACAACTACATCACGACGCTGGAACGCCTGGGCGAGGAAGACATTCATATGGTGTGTTATAACTTTATGCCTGTGTTTGACTGGACACGTTCTGAGCTGGCCAGAAAGAGGGCGGACGGCTCTACGGTTCTCGCTTACAATCAGGATATCATCGACAAGATTGACCCGGAGCATATGAGGGAATCCATCGAAGCCATGTCAGCCGGTTATGTCATGCCGGGATGGGAACCGGAGCGTATGGGCAGGCTGGCAGATTTATTTGCTATGTACCGGGAGGTCGATGAGGAGAAGCTGTTCTCCAATCTCGTTTATTTCCTGGAAGCCATCGGGCCGGTCTGCGAGAAATACGACATCCGTATGGGAATCCATCCGGACGATCCGGCGTGGCCGATATTTGGACTTCCGAGAATCATTACGGATAAGGCTCACATTGAAAAATTCTTAAAGGCAGTCGATAAGCCGTACAACGGTCTGACGCTCTGTACCGGATCCCTGGGCTCCAATCAGAACAATGATATTCCGGGTATCATCGAGGCCGCAAAGGGAAGAATAGCCTTTGCCCATGTCAGGAACTTAAAATACAATTCCGACCGGGACTTCGAGGAGGCCGCGCACCTGTCTTCCGACGGCTCCATGGATATGTATAAAATCATGAAGACGCTTTACGACACCGGCTTTGACGGCTGTATACGTCCGGATCACGGCCGTGCCATCTGGGGCGAGGATGCGATGCCTGGCTACGGCCTGTACGACCGTGCATTGGGCGCGATGTATTTACAGGGCTTATGGGAAGCGATCAGAAAGAATGGGTAGCCGGGAAGATCTCATGTATGACGTGCTCAGAACGGATATCCTGGATTTAAAGCTGAGACCCGGCCTGGTTTTCAGCATAAAAGACGTCTGTGATGCGTACGGGACGGGGCGAACCCCGGACAGGGAAGCGCTGATCCGGCTTTCCAAGGAGGGCCTCATCACATTTCTGCCGCAGAAGGGAACGATGGTATCGAAGATCGATTTCCAGAGGGCCGACAATGAACGTTTTCTGAGAAGCTGTGTGGAAGAACAGGTAATGCTGGAATTCATGGCTTTGAATGGCCATGACCGGGCTTCGGAGGCTGCCGCGGCCTTAAAGGCGTCTCTGGACCGGCAGGAAAAAATCGTGAAGGACAGGGACTGCCGCGGATTTCTGGAGGAGGATATCGTCTTTCACTCCGTATTTTACCAGGCAGTAAACCGGGATACCTGCGCTCACATCATCCATGCGAACTCAGGCGATTACCGCCGTATCCGGCTGCTTTCCCTGACGGAGACCGGAATCAGCGATGGAGTGGTGCAGCAGCACAAAGAGCTGATGGAGGCCGTTCTGGAGCGTGACGAAGAACGGATGCACCGGCAATTGGCCCTTCATTTGAATAAAATGGTGAATGAGGAGCGGTTCCTGGTGGAGAAATACGCGGAGCTGTTTACCAGCGGCGAGGCGGAGGAAAAACGGAAGAATGACGGCTTTGCCGAGGATTTTCTGATCAGCGCTGCATTGCGTGAGGGCTAAACACCCCGCCGCAGGCACTATTACTGTGGAATTAATGCAAAGCTGTACTAGCGGCAGTACCCGATAAAGCGGGGCATGCTATCGCCAGATGTTCATGCAGGCATGGCACCTGGCTCGCTGCTCGCGGGAATAAATGAGAGAGGTGTAAAGATGAATTTAACAGATACAGGATTACAGGAAAGACAGGCATGGGAGAAAGCGGGTATTGAGATTCCTTCCTATGACAGGGCAGCAATGGTGAAAAAGACAAAAGAGGCGCCGGGCTGGGTGCATTTCGGCGCGGGTAATATCTTCCGCGGCTTCATTGCGGGTCTTCAGGATGCGCTTCTGGAGGAAGGACTTGCCGACACGGGGATCATCGCGGCGGAAACCTTTGATTTTGACATCATGGACAAGATCTATGAGCCGTTCGACGATCTGGCCCTTTTAATCACCTTAAAGGCAGATGGGAGCACGGAGAAGAAGGTGATCGCCTCGATCGCGGAAGGCGTGAAGGCGGATTCCGCTGATGTGCAGGAATGGGAACGCCTGCGTACTATTTTTATAAGCCCATCTCTTCAGATGGTATCCTTCACCATCACGGAAAAGGGTTATGCACTGAAGGGGGCGGATGGGACGTATTTCCCATTCGTTCAGAACGATATCGACAATGGGCCGGAGCATCCGGCCGGCGCCATGGCTGTCGTCTGCGCCCTTTTACTGGTGCGGTACAGACAGGGCGCCGCGCCGCTGGCCGTTGTCAGTATGGATAACTGCTCCCATAACGGTGAGAAGCTTAAAAATTCCATTCTCACCATGGCGGAGGAATGGAAGAAAAAAGGCTTTGCGGACGATGGTTTCCTGGAATATTTAAAGAACGAAGAAAAGATCGCGTTCCCCTGGTCCATGATCGATAAGATTACGCCAAGACCAAGCGTTTCCCTGGCGGAGCAGCTGGAGGCCGACGGAGTCGCCGCCATGCAGCCGGTGATCACTTCTAAGAGGACGTATATCGCACCGTTTGTCAATGCGGAGGGGCCGCAGTATCTGGTGATTGAGGATAAGTTCCCGGCAGGAAGACCGGCGCTTGAAAAAGCGGGGGTCTATATGACAGACAGAGATACGGTAAACAGGGTGGAGCGCATGAAGGTAACCACCTGCTTAAATCCGCTGCATACGGCGCTGGCCGTATACGGCTGTATTCTCGGCTACACCTCGATCGCGGAGGAGATGAAGGATACCGAGCTCAGGGCGCTGGTGGAGAAAATCGGTTTGACAGAAGGTATGCCGGTGGTAACCGATCCGAAGATTCTTTCCCCGGAGGCTTTTGTGAACGAAGTCATCTATGACAGGCTTCCGAATCCATTTATCCCGGACGCGCCGCAGAGAATCGCAAGTGACACCTCCCAGAAGGTGGGAATCCGGTACGGCGAGACGATCAAATCGTATGTGGAACGGTACGGCGACGCGAAGAAACTGACCTTTATTCCGCTGGCGATTGCCGGATGGTGCCGTTATCTGCTGGCTGTGGATGATGAGCTGAAACCGTTTGAGCTCTCGGCCGATCCGATGGTTCCGGAACTTAAGGGATGGCTGCAGGGCGTTGAGGCGGGAAAGCCGGAGACGTATGCAGGGCAGCTGAAGCCGATTCTTTCCAACGAGAATATTTTTGGTGTTAATTTGTATGATGCCGGGATCGGCAGCCTGACAGAAGCGATGTTCCTGGAGGAAATTGCCGGAGCCGGTGCGGTGAGAGAGACACTTAGAAAATATCTGAATTAAATATTGAATGAAATGAATGGACAGAGCGGTTCCGCAATCCTGCAGGAAGCCGCTCTGTTTTTCATATTGACATACCGGCTGTGATCGGGTAATATGAAAGAGTTCCGCAGGAAGTTCTTTCCTGTGTGAAAATGATTCTTTATCTCTTAGTGGTCTCCACGAAAAACTCCATTGTATTGTATTACGAAAGAGAATAAATAAGAAAGCTGGTGATGCGGTTGTAATCGTATTTTCTTGAAGTTACCTGTTGATTAAAGTATAATAGAAGAAAGGAAGAAATATGGGAGATATTGCATACCAGAATAAGGATGTAACCGCTAAGGTTATGGCGGAGGCGCTTAAGGGAAAATCACTGGCTCCCTTTGGAATTCACCAGTTAAAAATCGTAGATATTCTGCCTACGAATTTACCGGTGATCGAAAGCAATGAGCTGCGGCTTGACAATTTATTTCTGCTGAGTGACGGCTCGATCGGGATCATGGATTATGAATCAGCCTATAACCAGGAAAATTTTGTGAAATACATAAATTATATCGCGAGAGTGATAAAGCGTTATGCAATAAACCATGAGCTGGATCGTATCAAACAGATAAAAATGATCGTTATCTACACGGCAGATGTGGACCATGCGGAAGCGGTTTATGATCTGGGAGGCATTGTGCTGAAGATTGAACCCACCTTTTTGGTGGAAGCAGACACAAAGGCGCAGTACGACAGGATCAGGCAGCGGATAGATGCAGGAGAACGTTTGACCGACGAGGAATTAATGGAGCTGATGATACTGCCGCTAACCGTAAAGGGAAAGAAGGAAAAACAGCCGGTGATCATCTCGGCAGTAGAACTGGCGAAGAGAATTGCAGACCGAAAACAGGCTCTGGAAGCGCTTGCAGGTATTTTGACGTTTTCTGACAAGCTGATAGACGAAGCCTATAAAAGGCAGATTAAGGAGGAAATGCGGATGACACAGATCGGACAGATGCTGATTGATGAGGGAATGGAAAAAGGAATGGAAAAAGGAATGGAAAAAGGAATTCAGGCATTGATTGAGGATAACAGAGAAGACGGTGTTTCAGAAGAAAGAATCGTCGAAAAGCTGCAGAAACGCTTTTCCATGGACAGAGGGAAAGCAGAAGCATATTTACAACGTTTTACACGATCTTAGAATCAGGAACAGACTTATGTATCCCCCCGGTCTCGACAGACCCGGGGGGAATTTTTGTGCATTAGTGTGTGTTTGAAAATTCATTCCTGTCATACGGAATGGTAACGATGACGCTGTTCTTCAAATAAGGAATACTGACAAAGGATATATTGGCTTCTGTGCCGTAGCACGCCATGAGTCTGCGATAAATATTGTTCAGACCAAAGTGATCTCTGCCTTCCGGCTGTTCCTCGGTCAGACAGGCTGTGGCTTTTGGGATATCAATCCCTTTCCCGTTGTCGGACACCTCGATGACCATGTGGGTGTGAGTCTGATCTAAGGTGATGGATATTGTGATCTGCGGTGCAACAGGCCATGTCTCCGGACTCATGTTTCCAAATCCGTGCTTTAAGCAGTTCTCAGCAAGCGGCTGAAGAAGTACCTTCATAATTTTGCAGTTTTTCAGATGCGAATCGATCTGACAGGTAAAATGAACGCCCTCCCTGGAATGACGGTTCATGATCTCCATGTAGGAGGTAACGTGTTCTGCCTCCTTTTCGGCAGAAATGAAGGTTTGCCCCACACTTAGCGTGATCCGCAGATAGCGTCCCAGGCTTTCCAGCATACTTCCCGCCGTATCGGAGTGTCCGTTTAATATTTGAAAATGAATACATTCCAGTGTATTATACAGAAAGTGCGGATTGATCTGTTCCGACATCATCTGAATCTCCGCCCTGGCTTTTTTCTGTTCCTCTTCTTTAATCTGCAGTAACTGGAGCTGAATCGTATCATACATCTGGTTCAATTGTTTTCCCAACAGGCTGATCTCATCAGAGCGGGGAAATACGACCTTTGTCTGGTAGGAACGGCGGTTGATTTGAGCAATGATATCTCCCAGCGTTTTAATATCCCTTGTCAGGAAATGGGACAGGCCGAATGCCAGCAGGGCTGCTGCGGCAGAACAGAACAGCCATACCATAAAAAAGAAAGACCGGAATTCCTGAATATCGCCGGTGAGTGCGGATTTTCGGCTGATATGGACTACCTTAAGATCACAAAAACGGATAGCAGCCGTTGAAACCACCAGCTCGTCCCGGTCTATGGCCAGATGCTCTCCGCGGAGATTATCCGTCTGTGCTACCAATGCTTCCAGACTGGTCCCAAAGGCATCGGGATACGTCTCTTCCTGTATATCCAGGGGAATTCCACTGGAGTCGGCCAGATACATGCAGTAAGTATAGCCGTTGGACATCTGGTCAAAGTATGACCGGATCTGTCCCGTATCCATCAAAATAATGACCCGCGCCTTATATTTGCCTTCTGTATCGCGGTATGCAAAGGTGCCGGTTCCCCTGCTGTAGGAGACCGGATAGGAGACGGGGATAGCGCCTCCCTGCCGGAACAGTAAATTCTGACGGGTTGGAAATACGGTAATAAGAGGATATTCCCAGATGTTTTCTGTAAAAAGCGTTTCAAAGCTGCCGCCGAATCCGAGAGAATAGGGACTGAAAAGAAAGCCATTTTCTCCGCAGATCAGAATGTTGTTGACCTGGGCATGGTTTTGGAAGAAGGAAGCCATCTCATCGGAAGCCGCCTGATAATAACCGGAGTAACCGTCGAAGCTGTTATTGGCAATATCGGCAATCATATCGGGAAACGGCTTTCTTACCAGAAGATTGTTCGTAGCGGCGGAGAGGGACTGAAACTGGGAGGAAAGTACGGCTCCGGCAGTTTCCACCGATTGTTCTGCTTTTTTCAGAACCTCCCTGGTGTTTCGCTTGTAAAAATAGGAGTAGGACAGCTGACTGATCAGCAGCAGGGCTGCCGTGGTGATGGCGATCATGCCGATCAGCAGCTTGTACCGAAATTTTAGATTAGAAAACCAGTTTTTCATAGTCAGCGCCTTCCTTCTCCGGTATACTGCTTCTGATAATCGGAAGGCGTCAGGCCGGTACGTGTTTTAAATGCGCGGCTGAAAGACCGGTAATCCTCGTATCCGAGAAGGATTGCCACATCGCCTGCTGTAATATCAGGATGTTTTAACTGCTCCTGGGCGTAGCTGATTTTTAAATCCAGCAGATAATCTCGGAAATTTAAAGAGGTCTTATTTTTAAAATACGTGCTGAAGTAGCTTTTGCTTAATCCCAGATAACTGCAGACCTCCTCCGTATGCGGATTCTTAAGCAGATTGGCATGGAGGTAGGCGATGGCCTTTTCAATCAGAGGCTCGTTCTTGGTGGCCCGGCTGACGGCGAGTTCGTTGGCAAAACCGTTTAAAATCTCACACATCCAGCTCCTGACCTCTTCCAGGGAAGAGAGATTCGACAGCGCGGCATAGGAGTTGCCGGTAAAGCTGATCGGGGGGCCGCCCAGATAATCAGCCAGCTGGCTTTGAATTGTAATGATGATATAATTGCACATACTGTAGAGATAAGAGGGCGGCGGTAGCGGGGCGGTGATAAGGCTGTCAAAATAAGAGGTAAACTGCAGCCGGATGTCCTTCGGATCATTTCTTAAAACTGCCTGAAGGATATCATCGCCGGGCATGATGACCGGCGGCGGAAGGCAGTTTGTCACTTCTGGTTCTATGACAAGACCGGCTTCCGGATAGATATGCCATGTGATGGCCTGTCGGGCATTCTGGTAAGAGGCGGGAATTTCGGACAGTGATGGTACCGGTTTTCCGATGGCCGCCGCCAGATTATCCCCTCGCCAGGAGGCCAGGCAGCGGTTCAGCAGTTTTGAAAGAGACTCCTGCGTGTGATGATGAAAAGGCAGATTGACAACGAGAATCAGTCCATCCGGTGGATATTCGGAGATGAGAACGGGACTGTCAGCCAGTTCATTCTCCAGGATTTTCTTTAATGCAACGAGACTTTGATTCAGCTCCACATTCTCATCCGGATCGAAGCGGGTTCGGAACGTCTGGATCAGTACCACACAGGATTGTGTGTTCCGGATGAGCAGTCCGTATTGAGAAGAAATACTTCCCAGCTCTTCCTCTGCCAGCTCCCCTCTTAACAGCTGGGGAATCAGGTTCTGCCTGTGAAGCGATACTTCGGCTTTCCTCAATTTGTGAAGTGTTGACAATTGATCGGTATGAAGATTTCTTTTATCCACAATAGATTCTTTCAGCTTACAGATCAGATTGGTCAGTTCCTTTATGGAGATCGGTTTCAGAAGATAATCTTCAATGCCGTACCGGATGGCAGTTCTTGCGTACTCAAAATCATCGTAACCGCTTAAGATGATGAAGGAGCACTCAAACTGTTCCTCCCTGGCCCGGCGGACAAGCTCCAGCCCGTTCATTCCAGGCATCTGAATGTCGGTGATTACAATATTCGGTTCATAATAACGTATCTTGTCAAGCGCTTCTGCACCGCTTGCAGCTGTCCCGATGACAGTGACAGAATAATCTTCCCAGGGAATGATGCTGCGAAGTCCGGTACGGATCTCGGCTTCGTCATCCACGATGAGAAGGGTGATAGCTGATAACGAATTCATAGGATTCTCCTCAAAACAAGGTTGAAATTTTAAAGCAAGGCCATTATAGCATTGTGAATAATGGAAAGCAATAAATTGACGTGAGATTTGTACAGTTCGAAAAAAATGCCGCATAGACAGTAAAAAATGCCATGTGAGTCATGGAAAATATGCAGTAATATGTGAGCACAGACAAACAAAAACAGTACAAAACGAACAGATTACAAAGCAAACGGAAAGGGAGTAAAAACTATGAGAAAAGGAAAGAAGATAGCGGCGCTGAGTCTGGCGGGATTAATGGCTGTTTCAGCTCTTACGGCATGCTCACAGGGGGAAACGAAAGAGAATACAGCAGATCTTACATCTGGAGCCTTGGCGGCAGAGGGGACCGGGGCAAATGAGGCAGGAAGCAGTGCGGCTTCCGGAGACCGAGTTAAGATCACTGTATGGACAGAGAATCGCCATGACCTGGATTATATGAATAAGATAGTCGAGGAGTTCAACAACACGAATGACCATATTGAGATTGAGTATGTGGTACAGACGGAAAATTACGTGAATTTACTGAGTATGGCCGCCAATTCCGGGCAGTCACCTGATATATTTACTCAGGTGAACATCACGGATTTTAAGAATTTCGTAGATAACGGAATCGTTCAGCCCATCAATGATTTTATAACCGATGAATTCAGAACGATCAATGAAGTAGATGACCACCTATACGAAGGGGCCAATGTGATGGGGGATGAGATCTACTGGGTTCCATGCGGGAAGAGAAGCGGTTCCAGATTTATTTACAACAAGGAAATATTTGACGGACTGGGCCTTGAAATTCCCAAATCTATCGGCGAGCTTCCTGAACTGGTTAAGAAGATCACAGAGGCGGGAAACGGAGAGTACTATGGAATCATATTCCCCGGTATGAGCGGTCCGTTCGAGCGCTGGCTGGAACACTCTGCGGAGATGAGCGGTGTCACACCCTACGACTATAAGACGGGGACCTTTGATTTTACTGGCTTTAAGCCATGGCTGGAAGTGACCCGCCAGATGTTTGAGGATAACAGTGTCTTCCCCGGATCGGCCTCCATGAAGATTGATCCGGCCCGTGTTCAGTTCTCCGAGGGGCATGCGGCAATCCACGCAAATGCTTCCCAGGAAGCAACCGTGCTGACGGAGCAGTTTCCGGCACAGATTGAATGGGCGGTAGCAGACCTTCCCACATTAAACGGCAGGATCGAAGGCTGCGAATATGCCAACCCCAATACCGGCTGGCTGATGAGCGCGTTTACGGAGCATCCGCAGGAGGCATGGGAGGTAATCGAATACTTTGGATCAGAGGAAGTTTTAAAGGGATACTTTGAGAACGGCTATTCTCTTCCGATTTCTCAGTATATGGACGAAAAAATCGATAAATCCAAGATCGGCCGCATGGCAGACTTTACCGGCGCAGATTATGAAGCGGTACTTCCGGTAGCACCGTCGGTAACACCGGAGGGAGAGAATTACCGCGATGCGTTGTGGAATGCTTGTCTGCAGGGCGGTCCAGACATCGATGAGACGATTGATAATTTAAATAAGACGTATAACGCTGCTCTCGATAAAGAAGTGAAGATGGGTAAGACAAAACGGCTCGTGATTAAGGATTACGATCCTCTTCATCCGGGAGACGGAACCATAGAGTATCTGGACAATTAATAAAAACTCAGTAAATTGAAAGGAGCCGGCTGCTGCAAATAGACTGTTGCAGCAGCCGGTTTCCATTTGGAAGGAGTAAAGGTTATGAATACGAAAAAATCATTCGGACAGCGGATGAAAAAGAGCTGGCAAAAAGGTGACATTACCATGTGGATTATGCTGCTTCCGACCATCTTTTTTATTCTGGTCATGTCCGTGTATCCATTTCTCTGGCTGATCCGGTACGTGTTTTATGATTATAACGGATTCAAGGCATATTTTGTCGGTCTGGACAATTTTAAACGGGTGCTTACGGATAAGATATACTGGAACAGCGTCCTGCATACCTTTGAATACGCGGTTATGAAGCTGCTGTTTGTAATTCCCCTTTCCCTGGTGACCGCCGTTCTGCTTCAGAGAAAACGGTTTGGGAGCGGGTTGTTTCAGGGAATATTTTTCCTGCCTACAGTCATCAGTTCTGCGGTATACAGCCTGATCTGGTACTTCATATTTGCCACCTACAACGGGGTGCTAAACGGTTATCTCCAGGCAGCGGGCGTTATTGGTGCCCCTGTTGACTGGCTCGGAAGTTCCAGGACCGCCATGGCAGCGGTGGTCATCGTGGCTATCTGGGGTGCCTTCGGCAACTATATGATACTGTTGATCTCGGGATTGACCGGAATTCCTGCGGATGTCTATGAGAGTGCCCAGATCGATGGGGCAAATGGAGTGCAGACCTTCTTCCGTATCACGCTTCCCATGCTGGGGCCCGTGCTGAAGGTGGTCATTATGCTGGCTATCACCACGGCATTTAAGGATTACCAGTCCATTCTGGTACTTACTGGCGGCGGCCCCAATAACCGTACCCACGTGATGTTCTCTTACATATTTGAAATGGTATTCGGGACTTCCGGCAAGGCCTCTCAGCTCCAGATCGGCTATGGTTCTGTTTTGAGCATTATTTCGGCCGTAATCGTGGGCCTCATTACGATTGTTTACTTAAAATTCAGCAAAAAGATGGATGAAATATCATAGAAGGGGAGAGCGGTGATGGCAAGAGAAAAAACAATTCATGCAGTGGAATCCAAAAAGACGAAAATGATCAATGCGGTGATTTTCATTCTGTTGTTGATTCTGGCCGTTTTAACGGTCTATCCGGTGGTTTATATTATTCTTGGATCTTTTAAGACCAACAGCGAGCTTGTAAGCGGCGGGTTAAATATTCTTCCTGAGAAATTCGTTCTTGATAACTACATTCAGGCGTGGAATATGGGGAATTTTTCCCGGTATACCGTGAACAGCCTCGTATTGAGCTTCGGTGTCATGTTCGTCTCTCTGGCAGTCAGCAGTATGGCGGGATACGTATTTTCAAGGCGGGAATTTCGTTTCAAAAGCCTGATCTACAATGCGATGGTCATGTTTATGTTTATTAATGTGGGCAGTGCTTCCCTGCGTCCGCTGTTTGAACTGGCAGTTAAGCTGAATATGAATAAATCCATGCTTTCCATAATCCTGATTTCGGCAGGAGGTGGTCAGGCCACCTATGTGTTCCTGATCCACGGTTTTATGAACAGCGTGCCGAAGGAACTGGACGAAGCGGCCAAAATGGACGGCTGCAGCTTCTTCGGTATCTACAGCCGGGTTATTCTTCCGGTATTAAAGCCGGCGCTGGCCAGTGTTGCGCTGCTGTCCTTCCGCGGAGGCTGGAATGAATATATTCTGCCTTTGATTTTTACCATGACCAATGAAAAACTGCGGCCTTTGACGGTAGGTGTCGTAGCTCTTCAGAATGCAGGAGACGGCGCGGCGGCATGGAACATTCTGTTTGCTGGATCGGCCATAGCAGTGATACCGATCATTCTGGTATATCTGTTTGCCAGCAGACAGTTCATGGGTGGTATGACCGCCGGAGCGGTGAAGGGATAAGCTAGTACAGCGTTGCATAAATTCCTAAGTAATAGCACCTGACGCAGATATCAGGCGCTATTACTCAGGAATTTATGCAATGCTGTACCAGGGCGTGATCGAGAGGAAAAGAGGAGAGAAAACATGAAATATCAGTTAAATGAATATGGCTTTATTACAAATTATCTGGTGAGCGGGAGAAAAGAGACGGACTTCTCCAGCAGTGCGGCGGATAAAAATCAGCTTGCCTGTGAAAAAATGATGCGGTCCGAGGCAGCGGATCACGATCCGGTTATGCCGGCTGGCCCCGTCGTTCTGGGGGCTTTGAGCGCCCTGGGACTGCCATGGGAGTACGAGTACACGTATGGAAGCTGGTTTGTGGACCGGTCTTCCTTCTATCCGCTGCTGACCAGGGTGGAGCTTCACGCTGCTACGATACTGAATGCCCGGGAGGAGATGGAGGCGGAGGTCTGGCTCTGGAGCTACGCTGCGGTGGATCTCTGGGTGAATGGGGTGTTTATAGGGGGGATTGAGACTCCCGTATACAAACCCATCAGCCGGAAGATCATGAAGCTGCCTTTAAAAAAGGGGGACAATACCATCTATATCAGGCTGGTGAACTTAGGCGTCCGGGACACGAGAACCCTGTTTGGAATCCAGATTCCGGGGCAGGAAAGGGAAATGCTTTCAGTGACTCTGCCGGATGCAGAGAAGGCCGCGCTCTGTTCGCAGGCAGCAGACTGGCTGTCAGGAATCATGATCAGAGAAAAAACAATGGTATTTCCCGCTCCGGCGCCGGAAGGAAGCCGCCTGATCTACGATGCCAGGCCGGTGGATTTTACGGAGTACCGTAACCGTTATTCCGGGATAACGCTGAGGGGAGAGACAGAGCTGGCTCTGGCACCGGATAAGCCCTATCTGAAGATTGTGGTTACCGTATCGGACCAGACCCTGTCAAGAAGCTTTGAACGACAGGAGCTGCTGACCATTCAAAAGGGAGAAAACGCAGACCCGGAAGAAAACAAAAGGCGCGTCTTTGAGAGAATTGCCGGTGTGAAACAGATTCCAAGGGGAGATTCGGAAAGCTTTTCCATGTATCCGATTCTGGCACGTTTCGCCTCAGGCAGAGTGGACCCGGAAGATGAGCGGGAGATATATAAGTCTTTTGACCAGATCGAAAGCAGACGGGACTGTTCAGACTTTCTTACCTGCGCCATGGTCCGTTTTATGAAGCTGTATCCCATGAATGAAGCCATGGCAGCACGGTGCAAAGAAGTCATGATAAACTACCGCTACTGGATGGATGAGGAGGGCAGTGACGGCATGTGCTTCTGGAGTGAGAATCATTCTCTGATGTTTTTTGTCAGCGCTTATGTGGCAGGTGACATTTATCCGGAGGAATTATTTATCCGTTCCGGAAAGACCGGACGGGAGATGAAGGAGACTGCGCGGCAGAGGATCCGTGACTGGATGGTTCAGACAGAAAGAGAGGGCTACGATGAATTCCACAGCGGCGGCTACACCCCTATCACCTTTGCCGCTATTTTAAATGTGGTTGATTTTTGTGACGGGGAGTTGTCGGCTCTTGCGTGGAAGGCGGCGGACCGGCTATTAAAGGATCTGGCAGTCCAGACCTTTCAGGGAGTCTCCATTTCACCTATGGGACGGGTATACCGGGAGGCGCTGTACCCTTATAAGCAGGATATTCAGTGTCTGATTAATTTAATAGATCCGGAGGCGCCGGACCAGTTCAGTGAGTGGATCATCTTCCTGGCTACCAGCAAGTACCGGCTGCCGGAGGGGCTTAAGGAGGTGATGTACAGCCCGGCGTCTCTCGTCTATGAGGAGAGCAATGCCAGAATCTGTGTGGAAAAACAGGAGGATTACATGCTGACCTCCGTGGAGTCTCCAAGACGCGACGGCAGGGTGCGGAAATGGGAAAATATAAGTGAACAGCCGGAGGCCGATACAGGAAGCTTCTCGTATGTGAAATCATTAAACGAATGTTTTCACGGAACAACCCAGTTTGAGCCCGGTGTATACGGCTATCAGCAGCACATGTGGTATGCCGCTCTCGATCCGGCGGCGGTGGTGTTTGTAAACCATCCGGGTGGAAGCTGTGAAAGCTGTACCACAAGGCCTGGGTACTGGTTTGGCAACGGAATTATGCCGGCTTTAAAACAGGTAAAAGAGGTTCTCTGTGCGATTTACCGGATTCCGGAGACCCATCCGATTCCATTTACCCATGTATATTGGCCATCCTCCAGATTTTCATATGAAATAATAGAAGAGACGTGGCTGGCCGGCAGCGCCGGCGGCGGATACGTGGCACTTTGGTGCAGCGACCCGTTTACGGCTTATGATGACCTGATGTTTCACTGCGAATACAGGGTAAAAAGCAGGGATGCTGCTTACGTCTGTATCTGCGGAAGCCGGAAAGATTATGGAAGTCTGGAAGAATTTCTGCTGGCATGCAAAGAGAGGAAGCCTGCTTATGACAGAGAGAAGGGAAGGTTAAGGGCAGGGAATGAAGAGATT
The DNA here is from genome assembly GCF_046966825.1 of Hungatella sp. Classification (NCBI taxonomy): domain Bacteria; kingdom Bacillati; phylum Bacillota; class Clostridia; order Lachnospirales; family Lachnospiraceae; genus Hungatella; species Hungatella sp. The sequence continues at coordinate 28,050 of NZ_JBKVCZ010000035.1, forward strand.
ACTTATAAAAAATATGAAAATATGACCCAGTATATTTAAAAACAGAAGATCAGTATTCCGATGCCTGCCGGTTTTTGCTGTACAGGCACCGAAATACTGATCTTCTTTCTGGTATTCTTTTTCTGCGATTCTAGATGGCAACCGGAATCTTATCCGTAAACGTATGGTATTGATAATTCTCCAGCCGGAAATGGTCTTTCGTAAACTGATAGAAATCCTGTACTTCCCGGTCCATAAGGAACGTCGGCGCCTCATAAGGCACTTTTTCAATCATTTCCTTAACAATCGGCACATGTCTGTCGTAAATATGGGCGTCTGCGATGACATGGACCAGTTCTCCAGCCTCTAAGCCGCTGACCTGGGCGAACATGTGAAGCAGAACCGCGTACTGGGTGACATTCCAGTTGTTTGCGGTCAGCATGTCCTGGGAGCGCTGGTTTAAAATCCCGTTCAGCACATTCCCGGATACGTTGAATGTCATGCTGTAGGCGCAGGGATAGAGATTCATCTCGTGAAGATCCTGATGATTATACAGGCTGGTAATGATCCGGCGGCTTAGTGGGTTGTGCTTCAGATCATAGAGAACCCGGTCCACCTGATCGAACTCGCCCTCTTTGTATTTATGCTTAATTCCCAGCTGGTAGCCGTATGCCTTTCCGATGCTTCCGTTCTCATCGGCCCAGGAGTCCCAGATGTGGCTGCTTAAGTCGTGAATGTTGCTGGATTTTTTCTGCCAGATCCAAAGTAGCTCACCGATTGCGGATTTAAACGCGGTCCGGCGGAGCGTCAGGATGGGAAACTCCTTTGACAGATCGTAACGGTTGATGATGCCGAATTTCTTTATGGTATGGGCGGGAGCGCCATCCTCCCAGACCGGACGCACCTCGCTGTCCGTATCCCATACGCCGTTTGATAAGATTTCTCTGCAATTCTGTATGAATAAAGTATCTGCGTAACTCATGATATTCCTCCATGATCCTGTAAGTAATTCAGTAACCGGCGGCAGGGGGCGTATATTCTTATAATCCGCCTGCGGCCGTTTCAATTATAACAGATAGCGCTCGATTCGAACAGGTATCTCATGAAAATAATCAGAGTCCTGTTTGTAACGTGTGATAATTTTTTCACGCACCGTTTTTCATATTGACATACCGGCTGCGATCGGGTAATATGAAAGCGTTCCGCGGGGAGTTCTTTCCTGTGCGAAAATGATTCTTTATCTCTTAGTGGTCTCCACGAAAAACTCCATTGTATTGTATTACGAAAGAGAATAAATAAGAAAGCTGGTGATGCGGTTGTAATCGTATTTTCTTGAAGTTACCTGTTGATTAAAGTATAATAGAAGAAAGGAAGAAATATGGGAGATATTGCATACCAGAATAAGGATGTAACCGCTAAGGTTATGGCGGAGGCGCTTAAGGGAAAATCACTGGCTCCCTTTGGAATTCACCAGTTAAAAATCGTAGATATTCTGCCTACGAATTTACCGGTGATCGAAAGCAATGAGCTGCGGCTTGACAATTTATTTCTGCTGAGTGACGGCTCGATCGGGATCATGGATTATGAATCAGCCTATAACCAGGAAAATTTTGTGAAATACATAAATTATATCGCGAGAGTGATAAAGCGTTATGCAATAAACCATGAGCTGGATCGTATCAAACAGATAAAAATGATCGTTATCTACACGGCAGATGTGGACCATGCGGAAGCGGTTTATGATCTGGGAGGCATTGTGCTGAAGATTGAACCCACCTTTTTGGTGGAAGCAGACACAAAGGCGCAGTACGACAGGATCAGGCAGCGGATAGATGCAGGAGAACGTTTGACCGACGAGGAATTAATGGAGCTGATGATACTGCCGCTAACCGTAAAGGGAAAGAAGGAAAAACAGCCGGTGATCATCTCGGCAGTAGAACTGGCGAAGAGAATTGCAGACCGAAAACAGGCTCTGGAAGCGCTTGCAGGTATTTTGACGTTTTCTGACAAGCTGATAGACGAAGCCTATAAAAGGCAGATTAAGGAGGAAATGCGGATGACACAGATCGGACAGATGCTGATTGATGAGGGCATGGAGAAAGGAATGAAGAAAGGAATCGAGAAAGGAATCGAGAAAGGAATGGAAAAAGGAATTCAGGCATTGATTGAGGATAACAGAGAAGATGGTGTTTCAGAAGAAAGAATCATCGAAAAGCTGCAGAAACGTTTTTCCATGGACAGAGGGAAAGCGGAATCGTATTTGGAGCGCTTTACACAGAAGTAGAATGAACCGATGATTTACATGTAAAACCGGGGCTTGAGGGACCCGGTTTTATTTTGGCTTAGACGGACGCCAATTGGAAAATGAGTTTTACGAACCATCGAAAATAATTTGCAAAAAAGAAATATTTGTATATAATGATGTTTAGAAACAGGACAGGAGGATACTACATGAAAGCGATTGTTGCGGTAGACGAAGCGTGGGGGATCGGGAAAGACGGAAAATTATTGACCCATCTCCCCGAAGATATGAAATTTTTCAGAACGGTTACAAAAGGGAAAGTGGTCGTTATGGGCAGAAAAACGCTGCAGAGCTTTCCGGATGCGAAGCCATTAAAAAACAGGATTAATATCGTTCTGACATCGGACGATGCCATAAACGGCGAGGGACTCATCGTCTGCCGCAGTGTGGATGATGCCTTAAATCAGCTGAAGGAGTATGACAGTGACGATGTCTATATTATTGGCGGTCAGAGCATCTATGAGCAGTTTCTTCCATATTGTGATACCGCGTATGTGACCAGGATGAAACGGGATTTCGGTGCTGACACCTGGTTTGTGAATCTCGACAGTCAGGAAGGCTGGGAAGAGACGGAAACAGGGGAAGAGAAAGAGTACGAGGGGCTGCATTTTGCTTTCTGTACTTACAAAAACAGGAATTGCCTGAATCGATAAAATCAGACCAGGACGGAGGACAAAAGAATGTTAAACTGCGAGAGAACAAGTGTAATGAATTTTGAAAATGCCATCCGGGGCGCGAGAAATCCCATGAACAGCTGGGGGCGTATGGACAGTGGCTACGACGAAGACGGTAATTTTGTGCTGGGACCCAATGACAGGAGCCTGGCCATACGGTTAAGAAATGCAGGCAGTGACCACCGCAAATACATCCGGCAGATTTTCGTATCCGTGGATATCACCGCACCGCTGTACTGGTGGAAGGAGTACGATACCTATAAAGTTGCCACCGTGGCAAACTCTACCAGCACGATGCACAAGATTCACAGCAAACCGTTTTCCATAGATGATTTCAGCCACGACCACATGACTCCGGAGACCCTGGAATTCATGAATCAGATGGTGGAGTATTTAGAGAAGGTGCGGAACCGCTATCTGGAGACGAAGAGCAAGGAAGACTGGTACGATATGATCCAACTGCTCCCGTCCAGCTACAACCAGATGAGGACGTGTACCATGAACTATGAATCCTTAATTAATATGTACTTTGCGAGAAGAAACCACAAGCTTGCCGAGTGGCACACCTTCTGCGACTGGATCATGACGCTTCCTTATGCAAAGGAGCTGATAGCGGCGGAAGAAGACGAAGAAGCATGATCCGCTTCGCGGAAAAACAGGAAAAGAGGTTATCATGAACATATTAGTAACCGTTGACAAAAACTGGGCGATCGGAAACCAGGGCCAGCTCCTGGTCTCCATCCCGGAGGACCAGCGCCTTTTGCGGGAGGAGACTCAGGGGGGAATCATCGTGATGGGACGAAAAACCTTTGAGACCCTTCCGGGAAAGCAGCCGCTGTACGGCCGAATCAACGTGATTCTGTCAAAAGACCGGAATTACCAGGTAAAAGGCGCGGTCGTCTGCCACTCTCTGGAAGAGACTCTTGAATTTTTGAAGCAGTACTCCCAGGCCTCCGTATTCATCATCGGCGGCAGCAGTATCTATGATCAATTCCTGCCTTACTGTGACACCGTCCACGCAACCTTTATCGATTACGAATACAGCGCCGATACCCATTTTCCCGACTTAGACAAGTCCGGGGAGTGGAGCCTTACCGCTGAGAGTGATGAGCATACCTACTTTAATTTGTGCTACAGTTTCCGGATGTACCAGAAGAAATGAGCCAAGCCAGGCCGCAGGAACTGCAGTAAGTTTATCCTTTATTTTTAAGAATTCATATTGTCAGGTTGGAAATTAGATGGTAAGATGATAAGAGTACCATTTCTCCTGATTGTTGGGGAAGGCTATCAGGAAAGGCGTACAGGTATAATTCACCAAAAGAATTAGGAGGATGAAGATGTATAAGATTTTAAAAGCAGAGAAATTAGCTGACAAGATCTATCTGATGGACGTAGAAGCGCCCAGGATTGCTAAAGCCTGCCAGCCGGGAGAATTTGTAATTGTCAGGATGGACGAGAGGGGAGAACGTATTCCTCTCACAATCTGTGACTATGATAGAGAAAAGGGAACAGTCACCATCGTGTTCCAGATCGTCGGAGCCAGCACAGAGAGAATGGCTGGTTTAAAGACGGGAGATTCCTTCATCGATGTCGTGGGACCTCTGGGTAATCCGTCGGAGTTCGTTCATGACGACTTGGAAGAAGTGAAAAACAGAAAGTATTTATTCGTAGCCGGAGGCGTTGGAACTGCTCCGGTATATCCACAGGTAAAATGGTTAAAAGAACACGGTGTTTCCGTTGATGTCATTATGGGTTCTAAAACAAAGGATTTACTGATTCTGGAAGACGAGATGCGGACGGTAGCCGGCAATTTGTACGTCACCACAGACGACGGTTCCTATGAGAGAAAAGGCATGGTTACAGAAGTGATTAAGGATCTGGTTGTAAACCAGGGCAAGAAGTACGATGTCTGCGTAGCCATCGGACCGATGATCATGATGAAATTCACCTGCCTGATGACAAAGGAACTGGGTATTCCGACAATCGTAAGCTTAAATCCGGTTATGGTGGATGGAACAGGCATGTGCGGTGCCTGCCGTGTATCCGTGGGCGGAGAAGTGAAGTTCGCCTGCGTAGATGGACCTGAATTTGACGGCCATCTCGTGAATTTCGACGAGGCGATGAAGAGACAGCAGATGTATAAGACGGAAGAAGGCCGTGCGCTGTTAAGACTTCATGAGGGTGCGACCCATCATGGCGGATGCGGCCATTGTGGAGGTGACGAGTAATGGATATGATGAAGAAAGTGCCTGTCAGAGAGCAGGATCCGAAGGTCAGAGCGACAAATTTCGAAGAGGTTTGTCTTGGATATAATGAAGAAGAGGCGAGAGCGGAAGCCAGCCGCTGTTTAAAGTGCAAGAATCCGAAGTGCGTGGGCGGATGTCCCGTTTCCATCGACATTCCGGGCTTTATCAAGGAGGTTCAGGAAGGGAACTACGAGGAGGCCGCAAAGGTAATCGCAAAATCCTCTGCGCTTCCGGCGGTCTGCGGCCGTGTGTGCCCGCAGGAGAGCCAGTGTGAAGGCCAGTGTATCCGCGGAATTAAGGGCGAGCCGATCTCCATCGGTAAGCTGGAGCGTTTCGTTGCAGACTGGTCCAGAGAGAATGGCTTCGTTCCGGCGGCTCCGGAGAAGACCAACGGCAGGAAGGTAGCCGTGATCGGTTCCGGCCCCTCCGGCGTAACATGTGCAGGCGATTTGGCGAAGATGGGATACGAGGTGACGATTTTCGAAGCCCTCCACGAGCCGGGCGGCGTACTGACATACGGTATTCCGGAATTCCGTCTCCCGAAGGAAGGCGTTGTACAGCCGGAGATCGATAACGTGAGAAAGTTAGGCGTTAAGATCGAGACAGACGTCATCATCGGCAAATCGGTGACCATTGACGAGCTGCTGGATGAAGAAGGCTTCGAGGCCGTATTCATCGGTTCCGGCGCTGGACTTCCGATGTTCATGGGAATTCCTGGTGAGAACGCCAACGGCGTATTCTCAGCCAATGAGTATTTAACGAGAAGCAATTTAATGAAAGCGTTCCGTGATGATTACGATACGCCGATCGTTGCAGGTAAGAAGGTAGCGGTTGTCGGCGGCGGAAACGTGGCGATGGATGCCGCGAGAACGGCTCTTCGTCTCGGCGCAGATGTACATATTGTATACAGAAGAAGCGAGGCAGAGCTTCCGGCCAGAGCGGAGGAAGTACACCACGCGAAGGAAGAGGGAATCATCTTTAATCTCCTGACAAATCCGATTGAGATTCTCACCGATGACAACGGATGGGTGAATGGCATGAAGTGTATCAAGATGGAACTGGGGGAACCGGATGCTTCCGGCAGAAGAAGACCGGTTGCCATTGAAGGCTCCGAATTTGTCATCGAAGTGGACACGGTTATCATGTCTCTCGGAACTTCACCGAACCCGCTGATCTCCGCCACTACCAGGGGTCTCGAAACTAACCGCAGAAAATGTATTGTAGCGGAAGAGTCAAACGGTAAGACTACAAAGGAAGGCGTATACGCAGGCGGCGACGCCGTTACGGGTGCTGCCACAGTAATTCTTGCCATGGAGGCGGGACGCGCAGGAGCGAGAGGAATCCACGAATACTTATCCGGACAGGGTGAATAAGAAGTATTACAATAAGAAATGCAGATAGAAGTATCATAACAGGATGCAGAGGGGCTGCCAGTAAGGCAGCCCTTCCTGATGATATATCGTTTCGTTTGAGGTGTATATGAGTAAGAAGATAGATTTGCTGCATGGCCATATTTTTACGTCTCTGACGGGACTGGCCCTGCCGATTATGGCGACGGCGCTGGTCCAGACGGCATACAGCCTGACGGATATGGCGTGGATTGGCCTGGTGGGGTCTCCCGCAGTGGCGGCAGTGGGCGCGGCCAGCATGTATACATGGCTTTCCCAGGGAGTTGTGGCGCTGGCCAAGATGGGAGGCCAGGTAAAGGTGGCCCATTCTCTCGGCAGCGGGAGACCGGAGGAGGCCGCTAAGTATGCGGCGGGAGCGATTCAGATGGGCGTTCTGTTTGCCCTGGTATTTGCCGCTGTTACGGTGTTCGGAGCCCGTCCGCTCATCGGATTTTTCGGTTTAAGTGACGGCGCCATTATTCACAATGCCCAGGTGTATCTGAAGATTACCTGCGGCCTGATATTATTTTCCTTTTTAAATGCGATAATTACCGGAATTCTGACGGCGATGGGGGACAGCAAAACCCCGTTTATCGCCAATGTTATCGGGCTTATCATGAATATGATACTCGATCCGGTTTTAATATTCGGTGTCGGACCGTTTCCCGTAATGGGTGTCGCCGGTGCGGCGGTGGCCACGGTCACGGCCCAGATGATTGTAACGATTGTATTTCTTGTGGTAGTGAAAAAGGACAGACTGGTGTTCGATAAGGTCCGTTTCCTGGAACGGATCCCCAGGGATTATTTCCGGGTGATGGTCCGCATCGGCCTTCCGGCTGCGGTCCAGAATCTGATCTATACCAGCATTTCCATGGTTCTGACCAGATTCGTGGCAGGCTTCGGCGACGCGGCCGTGGCGGTGCAGAGAGTGGGAAGCCAGATCGAATCCATCTCCTGGATGACGGCGGATGGGTTTGCGGCGGCCATCAATTCCTTTATCGGCCAGAACTACGGAGGACGCCAGTACCGACGGGTGAAGAAAGGCTATATGACGGCCATCGGCGTCATGTTCGTATGGGGGCTTTTCTGTTCGGGCGTGCTGATCGGATTTCCGAGGCAGATCTTCGGACTGTTTATCCATGAGGCAGATATTATTCCCATGGGCATCAGCTATCTCGTCGTCCTCGGTTTCTCACAGATGTTCATGTGTGTGGAGCTGACGACGGTCGGCGCGCTGTCCGGTCTTGGGAAGACGCTGCTCTGTTCCGTTATAAGCGTTGTGTTTACCTCGGCAAGAATACCGCTCGCCATGATTTTAAGCAGCACGCCGCTGGCGCTTGACGGTATCTGGTGGGCCTATACGATTTCCAGCGTGATCAAGGGAATCCTGTTCTTTATCTGTTTTCTGTATGTATCCGGGAAGCTTCCGGAGGATGGCGCGCAGGCGTCATGGTAAGTTTAGAAGGGGGAGTTTGCAAATGAAGAAACCGATGACACAGGAAGAACGCTTTGTACAGATGATCGAAACGCCGGTTTCCACACTGATTCCGCGGCTGGCGGTTCCAACGATTATCAGCATGCTGGTGACCGCCATCTATAATATGGCAGATACCTTTTTCGTCAGCCAGATCGGAACCAGCGCATCCGGTGCGGTGGGCGTCATGTTCTCCGCCATGGCCATGATACAGGCGATCGGCTTTACGCTGGGAATGGGGAGCGGGAATTACATTTCGCGTTCGCTGGGGGACAGAAACGGCGGGGAAGCGGAAAAATCGGCGGCGACCGCATTTTTTACGGCCCTGATCATCGGCGCCCTGATCTCGGTTTTCGGACTCATGTGCCTGCGGCCGCTCGTATTTCTTTTAGGGGCTACGGAAACCATCGCTCCATACGCCATGGACTATGGCAAATATATTCTGATTGCCGCCCCCTTCATGATGTCTTCCTTTGTTATGAACAATATTCTGCGCGCCCAGGGAAATGCCATGTATTCCATGATCGGTATTACCACAGGCGGTGTCCTGAATATGATTCTCGATCCTATTCTGATCTTCGGTTTTGATATGGGGATTGCAGGAGCGGCCATTGCGACGATGATGAGTCAGATGATCAGCTTCGGAATCCTGTTTTACCAGTGTAATTTCAGAGAAGGAAGCATTCGGATGAGGCTGTCCAAATTTACGCCTACCGGGAAAATGTACGGAGAGATTCTGCACGCAGGGCTTCCCTCCTTCTGCCGCCAGGGACTGGCCAGCGTGGCGACGGTGATCCTAAACTTTGCGGCCGGACCATTCGGCGATTCCGCTATTGCGGCCATGTCGATTGTCTCCAGGTTTATGATGTTTATTAACTCGGCGCTGATCGGCTTCGGCCAGGGCTTTCAGCCGGTATGCGGTTTTAATTTCGGGGCAAAGCGGTACGACCGTGTGCTGGAGGCGTTCTGGTTCTGCGTAAAGGTGGCGATTACGATGCTGACCTGTTTCGGCATCATCGCATTTGCGATCAGCCGTCCGATCATTACCGCATTCCGCCGGGAAGATTTAGAGGTGATCCGGATCGGTACGCTTGCGCTGCGGCTGCAGATCCTGACGCTGCCGCTTCAGGCGTGGGTGATCATGGTGAACATGCTGACCCAGTCCATCGGATACGGGTTCCGCGCTTCGCTGGTAGCCATGGGACGCCAGGGGCTGTTCCTGATTCCCTCGCTCCTTATTCTGCCGAACATCTGCGGCATACTGGGCGTACAGCTGGCCCAGCCGGTGGCCGATGTCTTTACCTTTGCGCTGGCGACCTTTATCGTGGTGAGAGTGCTGGAGGAATTGAAAACCATGCGGGAGGGGCAGAAAATGAGCGAAAAGGCCGGGAGGCCGGACTCCCATGCCGGAGCACAGCCGTTTTAGAGGCCATGTTCTGCGTGATTATAAAAAAATCATAAAAAATATAAAAAAGGGTTGAATTTTACCTATGGTTTCGGTTAACATAAGAGATAGAGTATTTCTACATAAAATTCCAGATGAAAATAGAGCGAAGGACCAGCGATGAATATAAAAATACAGTTAAGAAGCAATCATTTTCGGAAGTGGCTGAGGAGACTCGGCTGCAGCCTGTTAATCGGAAGTATGCTATGTACACAGACAGTTCCCGCGTGGGCCACATCCAAGGCGGAAAAAGAGAAGAAAGAGGCTCAGCAGAAGCTGGATGACGCCAAGAAGAAGGCGGAAGCGGCAGAAGCCAACAAAAAAGCCGCCAACGCCCAGGTGTCAAAGCTGACCTCGGACTTAACGGCGCTTCTTACCGATATTCAGTTCCTCGAGACGGATATCGCCAACAAGGAAGCCGACATCAAGCAGGCGGAAATCGATTACGAGGCAGCTAAAAAAGAAGAAGAAAAGCAGTATGCTGCTATGAAAAAGCGGATTCAGTATATGTATGAGAAGGGCGATACGGAGTACCTTGATATCTTTCTTCAGGTAAAGAGTATGGCGGATCTGTTAAACAAAGCGGAGTATGTGGAGAGTATCTATTCCTATGACCGGAAGATGCTGGATACGTATCAGGAGACAAAGCAGCAGGTGGCTGACAACAAGGCGCAGCTGGAGAATGACAAGGCCGAGATGGAGGTAATGGAGCTGGAGCTTCAGGGCCAGAAATCCCAGTTGGAGACGACGATTGCTAAAAAGAAGAAGGAAGTCAGCAATTTTGACTCCCAGTTAGCCCAGGCAAAGAGTGACGCGGCAGCCTATGCCAAGACCGTAGAGAAGAAGAACCAGGAGATTCAGAAGGCGAAAGAGGAAGAGGCCAGAAAGAAGAGGGAGGCCGAGGAAGCAAGAAAGAAAGCGGAAGCGGAAGCAGCAAAGAAAAAGAGTTCGGCTACGAGTACTTCGAAGAAGACATCGGCTAACGACAAGTACACCGGCCCGGCTGCGGTAAAGAGCAGCGGCGGATCGGCAGAAGGTCGCGCGGTAGCGGATTATGGTCTTCAGTTTGTGGGTAATCCCTACGTTTACGGAGGGACAAGCTTAACGAACGGAGCTGACTGTTCCGGTTTCGTGCAGCAGGTATACAAGCATTTCGGCTACTCACTTCCGAGAAGCTCTTCGGAGCAGCGTTCCGCGGGACGTGAGGTCTCTTATTCGGAGGCGCAGCCCGGTGATTTAATCTGCTACGCCGGCCATGTCGCGATCTATATCGGAAACGGACAGATTGTTCACGCCAGTACGCCTACAACTGGTATTAAGGTAGGTACGGCTACATACAGGACGATTTTATCGGTCAGAAGAATCGTATAAGGTGAGATTATAAAATTATGAAACGGCAGAACGACTGGTACACGGGGATCAACCATTACGACAACTATGTGGAGAAGGAGATCGGGATCGAGCGCAGAATCATCGACGGGCCCACCGATCCGTATCTCCACGAGCGTGTGGAGATATTCTATGTGTTGTCCGGAAAGGGCGCCATATCGGTAAACGGATATGCCTACGATGCGGTGCCGGGCAGTCTGTTCTGCATGTATTCCCACCACTTCCACCATGTGGAAGCGGTGGAGGAAAAGCTCGATGTGGCGGTGATCCGGTTCCACATCGGGCTTTTTATGTATATGAGCTGGGAAAAGCACCCGAAGCACGCCAATGCCAGGCTGGTATACGATACGAAGCCCATGGTGAGACTTTCCGGGGAAGAGGAGGAAGAGGTGGAGGCGCTGGTGCGCAGCCTTCTTCGTGAGGCAAAGGAAGCGCGTTTTGAGCGGCTTAACATGATCGAGTACAAGACGCTCGAGCTGCACGCCTATTACTGCCGGTATGCCTATGAGGAAATCGGTAAGGCGTCCCGGAAGGAACGGACGGTATGGAGCATCATCGAGAAAGTGATTCTGGCAACGGGAGAGGATATCACGCTGGAGGACATGACTGAGGAGGGGATAAGCCCTGAGACGATGAACCGGAGGATCAAGGAAGCCTGCGGATTCACATTTTTCCAGCTCAGGCAGTTTGGAAAGGTGATCAATGCCTGCGCGCTGCTGCATTTTCCGGAATTGTCCATGGAGTATATCGGCGATCAGCTGAATTTCTCTTCTGCCGCGGCATTTTACAAGGTGTTCAAACAGTACTGCGGGGTGACTCCGCGGGAGTATCAGATGGAGTATATCGGAACCATGGTTCCGGGAAGCGGCGCCGGTTCGGCAATGCAGTTTCTTCAGTATATCCATATCCATTTTTTCGAGGATATACGGCTGGAGGATTTATGTGAGAAGTTCTGTATGAAGCCGTATACGGTGAAGCAGATCTTTAGGCAGGTCTTTGGAAATCCCTTTGAAGAGCTGCTGGCCCAGGTCCGCGTCTCCTATGCCTGTTCGTTTCTGCGGACAGGGGACAGGACGGTTCTGGAAATCGCCTCTCTGTGCGGTTTTAACTCACAGTCTACCTTTCAGCGGCATTTTAAACGGTGGATGAACCAGACGCCGGAGGAGTACCGGGAAGTGATGAGAGAAAAGCCTGACAAAAAATGATAATAAAACTTTATAATGTGAATATAAGGAGAAGCCCTTCTTTGCTATAATGAAAGTATCATGTTCAATATGCGAAGGAGGTTTTTTCTATGTATGACAGATTATTTTCTCCGATTCAGATCAGGGGTCTGGAGCTGAAAAACAGGGTGGTCCTGCCTGCAATGGGAACCCGTATGGCGGGGGAAAAGGGGGAGATCACTCCGAGGCTTGTGGCCTATCACGCGGCCAGAGCGGCCGGCGGCTGCGGCTTAAACATCGTGGAGGTGGCTGCGGTACATACGCCCAGCGCTCCCGCACACTTTGTATCCATCAGTGACGACAGCCTGATCGGGGGGCATAAGAAGCTGACGGATGCCATCCACCAGAACGGCGGAAAGGCGGCGATTCAGCTGTGGCAGGGCTCAATCGCCACGACGTTTGACCCCAGGGCAGAAATGCTGGTGGTTAATGATATGGAGTTTGCGGGTAAGAAGCTTAAGGCTATTACAACAGACAGGATACAGGAAATTGTGGAGTGTTACGGAAAGGCCGCGGCGCGCTGTGTCGAGGCTGGATACGACTGTCTGGAATTCCACTGCGCGCACAATTATCTGCCCCATTCCTTCTTAAGCGGAGGCTTAAACCACAGGAC
>NZ_JBKVCZ010000035.1:40791-52692 GCF_046966825.1 Hungatella sp.
GATGAGTACGGTGGAAGCTTTGAGAACCGGTCGAGATTCCCACTTGAATGTATCCGGGCGATTCGGAACGCCATACCGGAGGAAATGCCGCTGTTCATGCGTATTGACGCTCACGATGATTATCTGCCGGGCGGGCTTACCATCGAAGAAATCATCGAATTCTGCCGTATAGCCGGGGAAAATGGAGTGGATGTACTGGACGTATCCAGGGGAAATATCATCACGGCCGGATCCGTTTATGAGGTTCCGCCCATCGATATTCCAAGAGGCTTTAATGTGGAGAACGCCGCACGGATCAGAAGAGAGACGAAGATGGCGACGATTGCCGTGGGAAGGATCAACACCGCGGAGCAGGCGGAAGCCATCCTCGAAGAGGATAAGGCCGATATGGTCGTCATGGGGAGAGCCCAGCTGGCCGATCCGGAGTTCTGCAACAAGGCGAGGGAGGGCAGGACAGAGGACATCATCCACTGCGTCGGCTGCAACCAGGGCTGCTACGACGGATTCTGCGATTTAAGGAACAGACCGTTTATCACATGTCTGAGAAATCCGTGTCTGGGTCGCGAGGAGGAGTGGAAGCTTACAAAGGCGGAGACTCCGAAACGGGTCTATATCGCAGGCGGCGGAATGGCCGGCTTGGAGGCGGCCAGGGTGCTGCTCATGAGGGGCCATCATCCGGTGATTTTTGAGGCGGGAGACCGTCTGGGCGGCCAGTTTATCACGGCGGGCCAGGCTCCGGGCAAGGAAGAGATGAAACAGGCGGCCATTTCCTTTGGACGGCTGGTGGAGCGGTCGGGTGCGGAGGTGCGTTTCCATACGCCGCTTACACCGGAGATTATCACGGAGGAGAAACCGGACGCGGTGATCGCGGCCGTAGGCTCCGCGCCGATCGAGCTGAAGCTTCCGGGAAGCGGGAAGAAAATGGTCTGTCAGGCCCACGCCGTGCTGGAGCATGAAGTGGAGCCGGAGGGCAGCGTCTGTGTGATCGGAGGCGGGCTGGTCGGTCTGGAGGCCGCGGATGCGCTGGCGGCGGCCGGGCATCCGGTGAAGGTGCTGGAGATGAAGGATAAGGCGGGAGAAGATCTGGGAATGCTCCGGAAAATCGCCGTGATGCAGAAACTCGTCGGTGAGTCGGTAGGGATCATCACAAGTGCCCGATGCATCGAAATCAATGAGACCGGTGTGGTGGTTGAGACACCGGAAGGGAAGGAGACTGTGGACTGTGACAGCGTGGTTCTGGCTGTGGGGTCTGCTTCGAGAGACAGCAGTGTGCTGAAAGAAGCCAGTGAGAAGGCAGGGGCGGACTTCTTTGTCATCGGAGATGCGAAGCAGGCAAGGCGTGCGATTGACGCGATTGCGGAAGGATTTGACACCGCAAGGCTGGTATAGAAGGCTGCCGCAGAGGAAGCTGGTATGCCGGTTTCGCATAGATTTTCGCATAGAGTTTTGCACGGAAAAGAGGAGGAATTATCAATGAAATCCAGATTATTAGAAGCGTTAAAGATCGGTTCCATGACCGTAAAAAACGGCGTTTTCATGGCGCCCATGTCCCTGGGATATGAGAGCCCGGACGGAACGGTCAATGAGACCATGCAGGAATACTGGCTGGCAAGGGCGAGAGGCGGCGTAGGCTGTATCATCACTGACGCGCTCTCGGTAGATCCCGATGTGCCGTATCTGGGCAACACGTTGTGCTTCAGAAATGAAGAGAGTATTGCGTCCTACCGCCGTTTCACGGACAAAATCCATGAGTGCGGCGCCAGGGTGATCCCGCAGATCACCCACCCGGGACCGGAGAGTGTCAGCGCGTTCCGGGGCATTCCGCCCATGGCCAGCAGCGTGTACTTAAATTCCATGGCTCAGAAGACCAGGGCTGTCACACTGGAGGAAATTCCAGGGATCATACAGAAATACGCAAAAGGCGCATACGATGCCAAGCGCGCCGGCTTTGACGGAATCGAACTGCACTGCGCCCATGCGTATATGCTGTTGGGCTCATTTTTATCACCCATGAGGAACAAACGGACGGACCGTTACGGCGGAAGCCTCGACAACCGGGCACGCCTGCTGTGTGAAGTCCTGGATGCGATTCGGGAGTCCTGCGGTCCCGATTTCCCGATTATTCTTCGCATGTCGGGAAGTGAACGGGACGAACAGGGTAATACGCTGGAAGATATGAAGTACCTCGTTCCGATCCTGGAACGTCACGGCGTGGATGCATTTGAAATCAGCGGCGGTACCCAGTATGAGCGATGCAATAAGATTATCCCGTGCCACGGGGAGGTGCAGGGCGTCAACGTTCCGGAGGCGGAAGCGCTGAAGCAGGCGGCGGCAGTGCCGGTACTTGTGGTCGGGAAAATAGGCGAGCCGCGATATGCGGAATATCTGGTCGATTCGGGCAAGGTGGATGGCGTCGTACTGGGCCGCGCCCTGATTGCGGATCCCGACTTCGTAAAAAAGATGGAAGCCGGAGATTACGACGGAATCGCACCGTGCGCGGCCTGCGCCATCGGATGTGTGGGAGAACAGACGAAACGCCATCCGGCCTCCTGCGTGATCAATCCGGCGGCAGGAAGGGAGAAAGAGCTGGAGCTTACGAAAACGGAAAGGCCGGAACGTGTGGTGATCGTGGGCGGCGGAATCGGCGGCATGGCCTGTGCCAGAGCCTGTGCGGTGCGCGGTCACAAAGTCGTTCTCCTGGAGCGGGAAAATGAACTGGGAGGCCAGATGCGGCTTGCCTGTATTCCGCCCTATAAGCAGGAACTGAGCAAATGGATTGTCTATCTGGAGCATGAACTGGAACGGCTGTCTGTAGACGTACGGCGGAATACAGTCGCGGACAGGGAGGTCATTGACCGTCTTTCTCCTGATGCGCTGGTTATCGCTACCGGAGCGGGAGAGATGCTCCCGCCGGTACCGGGAATCGATCCGGAGCAGGCGATAACTGCATGGAAGGTATTGAGAGGAGAGACGGCCATTCCAGGCGGAAATGTCCTGGTAGTAGGCGGCGGTATGGTTGGATGGGGTCCAGGAGTACCTGATGCATCAGAAACGCGGATTCTGTCATATTACTATGATCGAGATGGCAGAAGAGATCGGCGCGGGAATGGTAGTGAACAACAAAGTGTCGGCCATGATACGGCTGAACCGGCCGGAGATTACCATGATGACAGGCACAAAGCTGGTATCCGTAAACGGCGGAGAGGTGACAGTGGAAAGGCGTGGCACACAGGAAGTTTTAAGCGGCTTTACCCATATCATCTATGCCTGCGGGGCACGCCCGGTCAGAGGTCTTTATGAGGAACTGAAAGAGGCTTATCCGGAGGCGGTTCTGATCGGAGACGCGCAGCAGCCCGCACAGGCGCTGGAAGCGGTGAGGCAGGCGGTGGAGACTGCGGTGCGGATCGGTTAATCCAGGAAAAAACATTGGATTATGGCTGTCCCTGATGGTATAATGGAAATATAAGAAATACACGAAGGAGGACACGCTGATGAAACAATGGCTGGATACTGCGGACGAATATATAAAGTCCTGGAAAATCCGTGATGTGGCGTTGTTAAAGCTTTGCGTCTGTGCTGCCGGGTTTCTGTTTGGAATGGGAATTCCAAAACGGCACCGGAACAAAGCGTCAATCGCTGCAAGTATTATTTTCTCTGTGACCTATGTACTGGTGATGCTCCCATTTTTAAAGCTGCTGGACAGAAAATTGAAAGAGGGAGAGGCTTGACTGTGGGCCTTAACGTGAACCAGAATGTGGGCCTGAACATGGACCTGACTGGAGATGCGGAAGCTTCGAAGGAAATGCGGCAGGAAGAAAGGGGAGCTGTCATACCTGTGATTTACCATCACTGGCGGGGCAGTTCCCCTTTTCTCCTGTTTTCGTAACCGGCAAAACACGGATCATCGATTCAAAAGGTAAATAGACAGATTCAGATATGCGGCGAACAGACACCATAACAGGTATGGAATCTGTAAGCAGGCTGCCAGAGGGGAGATTCTATAAAACTGGTAAATCGTCACGGCTATGAGCAGGATCAGTGCAATAAGCCAGATAAATGACAGCAGATATTGGGAGAGACCAAAAAACAGGATGCTCCATCCAAAATTGAAAAGAAGCTGTAATGCATAGTATTTAAGCGCTTTTCCTGTGTTTGGATCCCCCGAGACATAGATCATGTAGGAGGAGATCCCCATTAACAGGTACAGAATTGTCCAGACAACCGGAAACAGAAAGGCCGGCGGTGATAAGGGCGGCCTGATCAATGTCTGGTAGGCCATCGTATTACCGCTGATAAGCGCGGAAATAGAGCCGACAGCCAAAGGGATCATGATTGAAATGAGCAGAGCGCTGATATTTTTCGATTTCATAGAAGCTCCTTTGACAGGTGGTTAGTAATTATATGCGTAAGAGGGAAGGAAAAATGATAAATCAGGAGATTTCCCAACCCCCTTGATTTTACAGGGAAATCCAAAAAATACTTGCGAAATTCGACATTCTGTGAGAGAATATAGCTAAGTATGATGTGATATATTTAACAAAGTACTTTTCACAATTATTACTTATTCGAAAGGAGTTTTAACATGATTTATTCACAGGAAGTAGAAGAGATGTGCACAGTGGCACAGGGCGTTCATCACGGCGCTGCTCCAATCCCAGAAGAAGCAAAATGGGTAAAATCTAAAGAAGTTAAAGATATCTCCGGTTTAACACATGGCGTTGGCTGGTGTGCTCCTCAGCAGGGTGCATGTAAGCTGACTTTAAATGTCAAAGAAGGCATCATTCAGGAAGCACTGGTAGAGACCATCGGATGTTCCGGTATGACTCACTCCGCTGCCATGGCTGCAGAGATTCTGCCAGGTTTAACCGTTTTAGAAGCATTGAACACAGACCTTGTTTGTGACGCAATCAATACAGCAATGAGAGAATTATTCTTACAGATCGCATACGGCAGAACCCAGAGTGCGTTCTCAGAGGATGGACTTCCTGTCGGTGCGGGACTGGAAGACTTAGGAAAGGGACTTCGTTCTCAGGTTGGTACCATGTACGGAACCTTAAAGAAAGGTCCTCGTTACCTTGAAATGGCTGAAGGTTATGTAACCGGTATTGCACTGGATGCTGACGATCAGATCATCGGCTATCAGTTCGTAAGCCTTGGAAAGATGACAGATTTCATCAAGAAGGGCGACGATCCGAATACTGCATGGGAGAAAGCAAAAGGACAGTACGGCCGTGTTGCTGACGCTGTTAAGATCATCGACCCAAGACATGAATAATGGGACAGGCCGGAGTCATACATAGAAGTTCCGGTTTTCCATCTGCAGAATTTGACATAGCCAAATAACAAGGAGGACAAGATAATGGCTTTATTTGAATCATATGAGAGAAGAATTGACAAAATCAATTCCGTATTAAACAGCTATGGCATCGCTTCGATCGAAGAAGCTGAGAAGATCACTAAAGATGCTGGTTTAGATGTATACAAGCAGGTAGAGGCAATCCAGCCGATCTGTTTTGAGAATGCAAAATGGGCTTACACGGTAGGCGCAGCCATTGCAATCAAAAAAGGCTGCAGGAAAGCTGCTGACGCGGCTGCAGCTATCGGCGAAGGCCTTCAGTCTTTCTGTATCCCGGGTTCCGTTGCTGATCAGCGTAAAGTTGGTTTAGGCCATGGTAACTTAGGAAAGATGTTACTGGAAGAGACCACAGACTGCTTCTGCTTCCTGGCAGGTCATGAGTCCTTCGCAGCAGCAGAAGGCGCAATCGGTATCGCAGAGAAGGCAAACAAGGTTCGTGAGAAACCATTAAGAGTTATCTTAAATGGTTTAGGAAAAGATGCCGCTCAGGTTATCTCCAGAATTAACGGCTTTACCTACGTAGAGACCGAGATGGATTACTACACAGGCGAAGTAAAAGAACTGTGGAGAAAGTCCTATTCTGATGGTTTAAGAGCAAAAGTTAACTGCTACGGCTCCAACGACGTAACAGAAGGCGTTGCAATCATGTGGAAGGAAGGCGTTGACGTTTCCATCACTGGTAACTCCACCAACCCAACCAGATTCCAGCATCCGGTTGCAGGTACTTACAAGAAAGAATGTAATGAGAAGGGCAAAAAGTACTTCTCTGTTGCTTCCGGTGGTGGTACAGGACGTACACTTCACCCGGACAACATGGCAGCAGGTCCTGCTTCCTACGGTATGACAGATACTATGGGACGTATGCACTCTGACGCACAGTTCGCAGGTTCTTCCTCCGTTCCGGCTCACGTTGAGATGATGGGTCTGATCGGTGCAGGAAATAACCCGATGGTTGGTATGACTGTTGCTGTGGCTGTTTCTATTGAGGAAGCGGCAAAGGCTGGGAAATTCTAAGAAATCCAGTAAAATTAAGGATTTAAGATGTTGTTAAAAGTAGAAAAAAGTAGGGAAATGTATGTAACTCATACATTATCCCTACACTACTTCTACACCCATATTCCTACACTAAAAACAAGCTATTTTATTTTTTCTATATCTTCTCTCAGCCATTCCAAATCGCGGACAGTATAAGTAGATTCTGTTATGTCTTGTATGGTATGTCCAACCATTTCTTTAAGTGCATACTCATCCATACCGGATTTTTTCCCCATCGTAACAAAGGTTGTTCGTGGATCATGAGGTCTATGATTCGGGTTTAGATTCAATTGACTAATCACTTTTTCAAAACGATTAGCGTATTTGTCGTACGTTACAGACCAGGAACCGGAATGTGTCTGTCCTTTATCATTAAAAAGATATTCACTATTGATAGAAATTGCAAATTTATAATTACGTTCAACGAATTTTAGGATTCTTGGATGAATAGGAACTATCCGTTGCTTCCCTGCTTCTGTCTTCATTCCAGCTTGCATATACCTTTTTTCTAAATTGACCTCGTCCAACCGTAAGGTAGCGAGTTCTTGCGGGCGCCAACCCATATAACATTGAATGAGAATCCAATCAGCAAATTTTACATTATCAACATTTTGCCACAAAACTTTCATTTCATCATCGGTAAATGGAAAGTGTTTTTTCTTGTTTTTCTCTATTTCAACAATAATGTCTCCAGAAATTTCAAATGTTCTTGCATAATTCATAGGAACGATTTCATACTCAAGAGCGTAGTCAAACATAGTATTAAATAAAGATTTTATTCTGGATTTTGTACTTGGCGATGGATGGATTTTTTCTCCTTTCTTTTTTCCTCTCGTTTCGATTCGAAATCCCTCTTCCATACATCCTTTAATGTGTCGAGCCCTAACATCTTTTGCGCGCATATCGTATATGGAAGAACAATATGTCCATGCGGAATTTACAGAACGTATATAAGTATCAGATGCATCTTTTAAGTATTCACTGAGCCATTTTTCATACAGTTCCTTTATCGTAATATCTGGTTCCAGATCATACGGGTTTTTATTGTATTCCACCAGGGCCGTATATGCATCATTGTACGTTGGAAAATATGACTCCGGTTTTAATGGTTTACATATTGGACGTCCGGTGGATGTCTTTCCAACTGTGACCATAGCTCGAAAGGGGTTCCTGAGATTCCGATTTTTGATTTCGCTTATCTGTCCGAAACCGTTAGGAAGTCGCCTTCGCTTGTTATTTTTGCTTCGAGGCTTTCGTTGTTTGATATCGGGTTGTAGCGGATAGCCACAATGCGGGCAGAAAGTAGCTTTATCGCTAACCTGTAGATCACACTCGGGGCATTTTATCAACATTCTCAATACCTCCTTAAATATTTTATAAATCGAGATTTTTGTGCGGCAAGGTTGATTTATCATTAGTAATCATATATGATAGTGTAGGAATTGTCAACTCCTACACTTAAACTTTTTAAAGGGATGGATATATGGTTAGCAATGAGGAATTAACCTGCCGGAATTGCGGAGTAAGGTTAAAGAGGTACGATAATGTATTGAGAATTGTTCGGACTAAAGGAAGAAAAACTTCATGGGTAAAAGTAAATCGGTTTCGTTGTCCTTCCTGCGGACAGATACGCAGAGAATTGCCGGATTATATTTCCCCTTATAAGCAGTACGAAGCCGAAGTGATTCGTGGCGTACTAGAGGGATTCATTACCTGCGAGACATATGGATATGAAGATTATCCATGCGAGATGACGATGGCTCGATGGAAGAATTCGCAAGAATTACAACTCCTTTTGTGAAAGACAAAATCGAAAGGAGATTCAGGATGTCAAAAGAGGAAAAGCACTTACAAACTAAGATTCGTATATTCGAGGATATGCTTTTACGATGTAAGAATTTTGGTCAGGCAGAAGCGATTCAAATTGAATTGACAAGAATGAGAGCAAAACTACAAAAATTGTATTTCAAGAGAATGGAGTCCTAACAAGGGCTCTTTCTTTTTTATCGTTTGGAGAACTATTTTTAAAGGGATGGGGAGAATGGTTAAAAATCAAAAGAAGCCGTTGGTGGCGGCTTCTCGTGATGAATTACTTTGTGTAGCATTGCCTGTAATTCATAGGCTTTTTGGTGTCTTTATTCTTCAGAAGGAAAACCAGGTACTCGGGTAAAAGTTTGGATTCCTCTTTCGGCTTAAAGCACTTAGAATAAGAGACGTACTGCTTTTTGACCAATGACCATCACCTCCATCCCTTTAAAAATAGTTCTCCTTTCGATACTTTACATTCTAACTGTGGTTTTTCATTCAGTCAATGTAAATAGCCACCGAGGTTGTTTTAACAAATTGCGGTTCTTATCCTAGAATAGCCGTTGAAAGGAGGTAACAGCCAATGGAAGAAATTATATTTGCGCCGGGGTCTGTTCCGGTAGCGGTCGTTGCCAGGGTGTATGGGAAAGATGCTTCCTGGGTTCGAGCCGGTATCATATCCGGATGGCTTCCTATTGGAAAGGCTACTAGAAACGGAAAGTTGATTACCAACATTGAAGAGATGAATTCGAAGTATGGACGCATTAACTTTTATATTTCTCCGAAGCGGCTCTGGGAAGAAACCGGATATTTATGGAAAGGAGAGAAGCGTTAATATGGGAACAACGATTCGCCCGGAATTATCTGAGAAAAATCCATATTGGATTGAACGTCATCGCTACTATGAACTGAAGCATTTCTGTTTACAGTATCCGATATGGAAGAAAGCATACGCCGCCCTGGATGGGCTTAGCCGGCGGCCTTCTGATATGGAAGTATTTTCAAAGAACGGGGTGGTTGGCGATCCGACTGCTCGATGTGCAGAAGCTCGATCTCACTATTTAGAGCGTATGAAGACGGTCGAGCAAGCGGCGATTGCGACAGATGCAGAGTTATCCACTTACATTTTAAAAGGAGTAACCGAGGGATGGTCCTACGATATATTGAAAGCTAGGTTAAATATTCCATGCTGCAAGGATGTTTATTACAACTTGTACAGACGATTCTTCTGGTTACTGAATAAAGTGAGGGATTGAAATGAAGATTGTAGACATAGCAGTCAAAAAAGTCTATCGCTTCAACTGTCCGAATTGTCAAAGTCGATTGGAGGCGGACAGCAAAGAGGTGGTGGATATCGGAGGAAAGGTGTGTAAATTCCATTGCCCCGTGTGTCGGAAAGAGCGATATATTGCCTGGTCCGACATGAGAAAGAAGATCGTGTATGAGGGCGAAGGAACGCAGAAATAACATCTCCTATTGTGAAAGGAGAGTGACACATAATGGAAGAACTTATGAAAATCAACGCGAAAATTAGAAAACAACAAATTGGTAGACTGTTTGCGGCTGGGGTATGTGCGTGTTGCGGTATTGGATTGTTAGCGAGTTATAGCTACCAAAAAGGTATCACGGCGTGCCAAAAATCAATAGCAAAGTTTTACCCAGATGAGTATGAATCTTTAACAGCGAAGGTTTTAGAAACATTTGAACGGGAAGGGGTTACTAAATTTTAAGAGATTGAGCCAGCAATGGCTCTTTCTTTTTTATCCTAGGTTAAAACACAGTACCAAGGTATCCGAAAGACATGCTATGTTGATATTTGAAAAAATCCCGGGTGGGAAATCTGGAAAAAGGTTTTTGAAAGGAAGAACAAAATATGGAGCTGGTTATTTGCATTATCGTTGGTATTGTTATCGGAATTGTCTTCGGACGACAGGTATTCCGAAGGGATGTCGTTGGTTCGCTGCGGGTTGATCAATCCGATCCGGACAGCGGACCTTATTTGTTTTTGGAGCTGTCCCATAAGGGAGCGGATGCGATATATAAGAAAAGATATGTAGTCTTGAAAGTCAACATCAAAAATTATATTTCGCACGAATAACAAGTCCTTTTATGGAGCAGTTAATGAATTCACGAAAGGAGAACTAAAATGAGTGAAAACATCAAAGAATTGTTGAATGAGGAGATAGCAGCGGAAATTCAAGCAATATCTTCTCTGGATTCGGGTAGCGAAGAGAAATCAAAGGCTATAGAGGATCTGGCAAAACTCTACCGTTTGAGAATCGAGGAAACCAAAAGTGAGCTGGACGCAGAGGATAAGCGAAGCCGGCGTACGTTGGAAAGTGAAGCAAATGTCCGGGAGAATGAGATTAAGAAATCTCAGTTGGACGAACAGATCAAAGCCGACGTACAGGATGAGCAGTATAAGCGTTCTCAGCTTGACGAGCAAGTGAAGGATCGATATTTCAAACTGGGGATTGCAGCGGCAGAACTTCTCATACCGATAATGTTCTATGGTATCTGGATGCGGAAAGGATTCAAGTTTGAAGAAACGGGAACCTATACCTCAACAACATTCAGAGGATTATTCAATCGTTTTAGACCGACAAAGAAATAATTAACCGGTCAGAAATGAGGAGGGCGTGATTTACACATGTCCTCTTCGTTTTTGCGTGATTTTTACAGACGCTATTATGGAAAGGAGATGCTACAAAGAGCTCTTTGTCTCTTGACCGTACACCGGAAGAAACCGTACAATAATAGCGGTTCTTTCGAAAAACGAAAGGAGATAATATTTATGAGCTACAAAATTATCAAACCCGAAGGTATTGAATTGATTGAGTACCTGAATAACGGATATGCGATTTGCAATCGGTGTGGAGCCGTCATGAGGCAAACAGAAGATCCGAAGACTGGATGCGGAATTTATATCTGTCCATCGTGTGGATTAAAGGTGGACGAAGAGGATTACGAGTATGAGTCCGATGAAGAAGTAGAATGGACGGAAGAAATGCTCGATATGGAACAAGGAGATATTCCGCCAGCCGGATGCAGAGCCTGCGGAGGACCATATCCGTATTGCAAAACGTCATGTAAGCTATTTGATGACTAAAAATATTATTAAGAGAAGGTCTATGCTTCGGCATATGCTTTTTCTTTTTGGAGAATAAATGATGCGATACCATTATGAAAAACCGAACATCTATTTGTCGATGTACGGAAAAGTATATTTTTGTGACCATCCAGTCTATCATTGCTGCACGCTGTTCCAAATCGGAGAAAAGGGACTGGCAGTTATTCAGCAGAGATTTGACGAGAAAACAAAGAGTACCTGGTGGGGAGACGTGGACCCATGGATTACGGATGATTTATATTTGCATCCTCGTTTTAAAGAATACTTTGATACACATTCCGGAATGGCTACGGACGGGCTTTATCCCACTGTGACACTTCGTCAGATTATGTGGGCTTTAAAAATGAAGCCGATTAAGAGGGAACGATGGGAGACTGTTTTTGACAGGAGAAATATTTAGTCCGCTAAAATTACATCTCCTATTGTGAAAGGAGAGTGACTTTTATGATTAAAATAACGTATAAGCGATCAGGAGTCGAGGATTATCGAGAGTTTAGAAACAAAGAAGAATTCGAAGATTGGAGAGTGTAAAATAAAGTGTGTAAGTTAAGAAAAGAAAATTTCAAAACTTACG
>NZ_JBKVCZ010000036.1:0-51804 GCF_046966825.1 Hungatella sp.
GCCCGACCTACACCCTTAGCAGGGGCGCCTCTTCGGCCTCTTGAGTATTTCTCCGTAGTTCTTAAATTCCATATGATTGCTTCATAAAACATCTCTGTTTTCAGACGCATTGACAATTATACTAGAGAAAAATTGAAATGTCAACAAATATTTTATCAGAAATTAACCTAGATTGCTGTTAATTTTTTCCTGGATTCTGTTATGTACAATATCTGCTATCTCTTTCGTTTTTAACCCCATATATTGTTCCGGATAGATGGGGTCCAAATAATGGACCTGCACCTGTTCTTTCTTAATAGAAGAGATATCAAAGGGTTTGAAACTGTTAATCAGCGCCACCGGCACGATGGGACAGCGGGCATTGACTGCACTTTTAAAGGTGCCGGCTTTGAAATCCAGGATGTTATTCTCGTCACGGCTTCTGGTTCCTTCCGGAAATATGACAAAATTTCCGCCCAGCTTTACACGCTCCGACATCTGGTTGATAACTTTTAGCGAAGCTTTGATATCGGAACGGTCCATGGAGATTCCATCCAGAGCGGCCAGAACCTGTTTTACCAGCACCCAGTTTTCCGCTTCTTTCTTAATCACCACACTCATGGGCTTGGGACAGGTATCAATGATAGCTAGCATATCAAACAATCCCTGATGATTTGGAAACAGAATAAAGCCGTCTTCTTTTGGAAGATTCTCCGCTCCATATCCCCGGACATCCACCCTGCCCCCTACATTGATCTTCTTTACCATCTTTCTGATATAGTCATATCGCTCCTGTAACGAATAGCGTTCTTTCTGTTTTCCCATTTTATCAATGTGAAAGAACCATATGGGCGCCTGGAACAAATGCCTGATTACCATATATACAATTCGATTCATGATTTCCTCCATCCAATCCGTATTATCTAATCACCATTATTTTTGATATTCTAATATGGCTGTCTCATACAGATTATTGCCCTCGGTATCAATCACCACAATGACAGGAAAATCTTTTACCTGCATTTTGCGGATTGCCTCGGTTCCCAAATCATCATAGGCAATCACTTCACTGGAGAGAATTCTTTTTGACAGGATGGCTCCGGCTCCTCCTACCGCTGCGAAATACACACTTTTGTTTCTAATGATGGCTTCTATGACTTCCGGACTTCTCTTTCCCTTTCCCACCATTCCACGAAGTCCCAAATCCAGCAGCGCCGGCGTATACTTATCCATCCGGCTGGATGTGGTAGGCCCGGCGGAGCCGATAGGGCGTCCTTCTCTGGCCGGTGTGGGTCCGAGATAATAAATCACATTGTCTTTCAAATCAAAAGGCAGCTCTTCCCCCCTGTCCAGCGTCTCCTGCATTCTCTTGTGAGCCGCATCTCTTGCACTGTATATGGTACCTGTGAGATACACATAATCTCCGGCTCTTAAAGATTCTGCTTCTTCTCTGCTAAATGGTGTATTCATATATCTGTCCATAACCATTCCTTCTTTCCGCATTTTATCTCTAAATTTTGTCTCTATAATACTCTGTGAATATGACGATTGACATGACAGCAGATGTTGACGGCTACCGGAAGACCGGCTATATGGGTCGGATATGTCTCAATATTGACAGCAAGCGCTGTGACAGTTCCTCCAAGTCCTCCCGGTCCGATACCAAGACGGTTAATCTTTTCCAGCATTTCCTCTTCCAGTTCCCGGACATAAGGCACGGACGGCTTTTCTTCCAGATTTCTGGTCAGCGCATGCTTGGCCATGACTGCACATTTTTCAAAGGTCCCACCAATTCCCACTCCCACTATCATAGGCGGGCACGCGTTTGGACCTGCATCTTTTACCGCAGTCAAAATGGCTTCCTTCACACCTTCCAATCCATCCGCCGGTTTCAGCATGAATACGCGGCTCATATTTTCACTTCCAAATCCTTTGGGAGCCACAGTGATATCTACCTGGTCTCCCTCCACAATCTCATAATGTATCACAGCCGGTGTGTTGTCATTGGTATTGACTCTGTCAATCGGGTCACGCACTACGGATTTTCGAAGATAACCTTCCCGGTATCCCTGGCGGACTCCTTCATGAATGGCTTCGGATAAACTGCCACCTTCTATATGTACTTCCTGTCCCACTTTTATAAATACAACCGCCATTCCCGTATCCTGACAGATCGGTATCATATCTTCCCCGGCAATCGCCAGATTTTCTTTTAATTGTCCCAGGACCTGTCTTCCCAGCGGCGACTGTTCTTCCTCCACCGCCCGCTCAAATACACAGGCCATATCATCCGAGAGATAGTGATTGGCTTCGATACACATCTCTTTTATATTTGCCGTAATGTCTTCCGTACTGACTGCTCTCACCCTGTTCTCCTCCTTAGGTAATGCTCTTCTTTTCTTATCATAATGGATTCATCATATGAAAGCAAGTAAAAACCTTGACAAATCCTTTCCAATGGTATATAACTGTATTATAACAGTAATACAATAATACAGGAGGTGTAACATATGGCATGGCAGTTTGAGCACGACCGGCCAATTTATACCCAATTACTGGAGCAGATCCGCATGTTGATTATATCAGGTGTCTATCCGACTGGAAGCAGACTTCCATCCGTACGGGACCTGGCTGCCGAGGCGGCAGTGAATCCCAATACCATGCAGAAAGCACTCTCAGAATTGGAGCGAAGTGGCCTTATCTATTCACAACGAACATCTGGGCGATATATAACGGAGGATGCTGGGATGATACAAACATTAAAAGAAGATATTGCAAAAGAAAAGATTAAGGATTTATTGAAAGCCTTAGAGCAGCTTGGCTTTGAGCCTGAAGAGACAACTATATTACTACAAGAAACCATAAAGGAGATGAAATCATGACACCTGTTCTGGAATGTAACCATGTAAGCAAATGGTTCGGTTCTACCAAAGCACTATCTGATGTCAGTTTTCAAGTGGCGCCCGGAAGAATTATAGGGCTGTTAGGACCAAATGGAAGTGGAAAATCCACTTTAATCAAACTTGCCAATGGATTGCTGGTTCCGGATGAAGGAAATTTATCCGTTGCAGGACTGCCCATCGGCCCGGAATCAAAGGCAATTGTATCTTATCTGCCTGACAAAAATTATTTGAGCAACTGGATGAAGGTATCCCAGCTGATAGACTGTTTTAACGATTTCTATTCTGATTTTGACAAAAATAAGGCCTATGAGATGCTGGAGAGACTGGATATCAAGCCGGACACCAAGTTTAAGACCATGTCAAAAGGTACCAAAGAGAAGGTGCAGCTGGTTCTGGTCATGAGCCGCAAGGCCAGCCTATATCTTCTGGATGAACCAATTGGCGGGGTGGACCCGGCCGCCAGAGATTATATTCTCAACACCATACTGACCAACTATAATGAAGAAGGCTCCATTGTCATCTCAACCCACTTAATCTACGATATCGAGCAGGTTCTGGATGACGTTATCTTCTTAAAGAATGGAAAAGTTGAGATGATATCTTCTGTGGATGAAATCCGCACCCAGTATCAGAAATCCGTAGATGAATTATTCAGGGAGGTATTCAGATGTTAACAAAACTATTAAAGAAAGATTTTCAAGCGACAGCCAGAACCTTTCTCCCGATGATTTTAGGATTTGTGATTGTCAGTATTCTGGCTAAGATTTTATTTGAAGTTGGAATTATGTCGGCCCTTTACAATGACAGCTATGTCAGTGACACCAACGAATTTATGGTGGTTTCATCCGTAATATTTTTAGTACTCTATTTTATTTATATCGTGGCATTTTTTATCATGACCTTTGTGTTTATTGTCAGTGATTTTTATAAAACCATGGTCGGCGAACAGGCTTATTTGACCCATACACTGCCTGTCAAAGCCAATACACTGATTGCCTCCAAATTGATAATTGCTATCTTCTGGCAGTTAGTTGTCTATCTCCTGGTATTTTTATCATTCCTGTTATTCCTGGTAGGACATATGCCGCAGATACCATGGCCGGAAATGTTGACAGATTTTAATATGACACTTGGCATGACAATGGGTGAATATGCCTCCTTTATGATTGCCTGTATCATAATTGGTACCTTCAGCAGTCCATTGATGTTTTATGCATCGATTGCTATCGGTCATTTGTTTGGCAAACACAAAATCATGGGAGCTATCTTGTCCTATCTCGGCATCTATACGGTAATGCAGATTATCTGTACCGTGGTGATGATTGCTTTTGGATACTCCTTCACCAGCACACTGATTCGGACAAATGCTGTGAACACCAATTTTTACAGCTCGTTCCTCAGTTCCTATATGTGGTTTGCCATTATATTCTCAATTGTTACCAGTGTAATTTTCTATTTCATCACCAATTTTGTGATGAGCAAAAAGCTGAATCTGGAATAAAAGAAAGAGTCCCGGAGGAGAAATCAACAGTTTTTCTTCTCCGGGACTCTTTTATCCACAAATATGCTCATTATTTTAACAGTTTTCCCATCAACCATACACTGAGCATGATAATAATTAACGCGGCAAAAATTCCACTCATGCCTTTTCCCATGATCTCAAGAGAGATTAAAAAATTATTCCACATCATACATATCTCCTTTACCTGTCATATTTTCTACAAGAAACTGCTCACCAAACTGATAATCAATCCTCCTGCAACCACTGATGCTATCTGCCCAGATACGTTAGCTCCAACCGCATGCATCAAAATAATGTTTCCCGGCTTCTCCTTCTGAGCCATTTTCTGAACTACTCTGGCAGACATAGGGAAGGCGGAAATGCCGGCGGCGCCTATCATCGGGTTCATTTTTACTTTCAAAAACAAATTTAAGAACTTGGCGAACAGGACACCACCGATGGTATCAAATACAAACGCC
Source organism: Hungatella sp. (assembly GCF_046966825.1). Lineage (NCBI taxonomy): Bacteria > Bacillati > Bacillota > Clostridia > Lachnospirales > Lachnospiraceae > Hungatella > Hungatella sp. The sequence goes on from NZ_JBKVCZ010000036.1 coordinate 4,863, forward strand.
AGCAGACCAATTGCCATAATCATCAGTGTATCCATCTCAACAAAGACATCAGCTCTCATGCTGAAAGATATGGTGATTCCAAGCAGCAGTGTAATCAGATTGGCCAGCGTGTGCTGGGCAGTGTCAGAGAGATTTTCCAGGACGCCGCATTCCCTGAGCAGGTTGCCGAACATCAGAAAACCGACAAGGGCAACGGACATGGGCGCTATCATCCCCACAATCATAGTCACTACAATTGGAAATGCGATTCTCATAGATTTTGATACATTGCCCGGTTTATACTCCATTGATATCTGACGCTCTTTTTTTGTAGTGACCAGCCGGATGGCAAATGGCTGCACAATCGGCACCAGCGCCATGTAGGAGTAAGCGGCTACCGCTATGGCTCCCACATATTTGGAGTGCAGTATCTGTGACACCAGAATAGAGGTAGGTCCATCGGCAGCGCCGATAATACCGATCGATGCGGCATCTGTCAAATCAAATCCCATCAAAGTCGCCGCACAGATAGCAAAAAAGATACCAAACTGAGCCGCGGCGCCAAATAGAAACATAACAGGCTGGGAAAGCAGCGGCCCAAAATCAATCATGGCCCCGATTCCGATAAATAACAAAATAGGCAGCGCTTCTGACGCCTCTATTCCAACATCAAACAGCCACTCAATGATTCCATTTACTTCTCCTACACCCGACAGTGTCTGATTGATAACACCTGTCAACGGTAAGTTCACCAATATCGCCCCGAACCCCATCGGCAGCAGTAAAGCCGGTTCATATTCTTTTTTCACAGCCAGCCATATTAACAAAATTCCAACTCCATACATCAATAACTGCTGCCAGGTCACTGACAAAATTCCATCCAACAAAAATTCCATCCCTTATCCTCCTTTTTAATCTATAAAAAAAGCAAGACTCCTATCACAGATGTTCTCTGCAATAAAAGTCTTGCCATTTCAATTCTCTGCGGATTATCTCTAATCGGGACTGTCGCATAAGAATCCACTTTTTGGTGGCTACTCCCTTTTACTTATAGTCTATATTATAAGGGATTTCTATCAATTATTCTGTTAAATTGTCGTTAATATTGTCTGCACCTGACTCTTCGGATGATTCCGCTTCCTCAGATTCCTCTTCGATGACCGGCTCGGACTCGCTGTTGTTGCTGCTTCCCCTTACCTTAGCAACGCTGGCAACGGAGATATCGGAATCATGGTCAATATTCATCAGTTTTACACCGGACGTGTTACGCCCAATCACGGAAATATCGCTGACAGACATCCGGATGATGATTCCTTCCGTGGTAATCAGCATGATATCATGGTCGTCATGAACCAGTTTTGCTCCTACCAGATCACCGGTCTTATCGACAATCTTGTAACAGCGCACGCCCTTACCACCACGGTACTGCGGGGTAAACTCTTCAATTGGTGTTCTCTTGCCCATACCGTTAGCTGAAACTACCAGCAGGCATTCGCCCTGGGAATCCATCTGCATGCCGATAACCTGGTCGCCCTCATCGAACTTCATACCGATAACACCCATGGAGACACGGCCTGTCACCCGGACATCCGTCTCATGGAAACGGATACACTGGCCTTTCTTTGTCACCAGGAAGATATCTTTTGTATTGTCGGTGGCTTTTACCTCGATTAACTCGTCGTCCTCTCTCAGCACAATGGCCTGAAGACCATTCTTGCGGACATTCTCATATTCCTTCATCGGGGTTTTCTTCACCATACCGTTCTTGGTCGCCATGAACAGATATTTATCCTCATGGTATTCCTTCATCGGAATGATGGCGGTTATCTTCTCACCAGGCAGCAACTGAAGCAGGTTGACGATAGCCGTTCCTCTTGCCGTTCTTCCGGCTTCCGGAATCATATAGGTCTTTAACCGGTATACACGTCCCGTATTCGTAAAGAACATGATATAGTGATGCGTGGTGGTCATAATCAAATCTTCGATGAAATCTTCCTCGATGGTCTGCATTCCCTTGATACCCTTGCCGCCGCGGTTCTGACTCTTAAAGTTATCCACAGACATTCTCTTGATATATCCAAGATTTGTCATAGCAACAATGGTGTCCTCGTCAGGAATCAAATCCTCCATGGACATGTCAAACTCGTCAAATCCGATGGCTGTTCTTCTGTCGTCACCGTATTTGTCGGATATCATGATGATTTCTTCTTTGATGACGCCTAACAGGCGGTGTTCATCTGCAAGAATTGCTTTCAAATCGGCAATTTTAATCTCCAGCTCTCTGTATTCGTTCTCCAGCTTCTCACGTTCCAGACCTGTCAACGCACGCAGACGCATATCTACAATGGCCTGGGCCTGGGCATCGGTGAGACCGAAGCGGTTAATCAATTCTTCCTTGGCCGCCTGTACATTCTTGGAACCACGGATAATCTTGATAACCTCATCAATATTGTCAAGGGCAATCAGCAAGCCTTTTAAGATATGAGCCCGCTCCTCCGCCTTATTTAAATCGTATTTGGTTCTTCTGGTGACAACTTCTTTCTGGTGCTCCAGATAATATTTGAGCATCTGGCAGATATTCAGCACCCGCGGCTCGTTGTTAACCAAAGCCAGCATGATGACACCAAAGGTATCCTGAAGCTGGGTATGTTTTAATAACTGATTTAAAATGACGTTGGCATTGACATCACGGCGGAGTTCAATGCAGATTCTCATACCGGTTCTGTCGGACTCGTCTCTCAAATCTGTGATACCGTCAATTCGTTTTTCCTTTACAAGCTCCGCGATCTTCTCGATCAGACGGGCTTTGTTCACCATGTAAGGAAGCTCCGTTACGATAATGCGGTTCTTGCCATTGGGCATCGCCTCAATATTGGTTACCGCACGCACACGGATTTTGCCGCGGCCTGTCCGGTATGCTTCCTCGATTCCCATCTTGCCAAGAATGGTGGCTCCTGTTGGGAAATCAGGTCCTTTGACAATCTCCAGGATTTCCTCGATGCTGGTCTCCCGGTTCTCTTCCACGTAATTGTCAATAATTTTGACAACGGCTTCTATCACTTCCCGCAGGTTATGTGGCGGAATGTTGGTTGCCATACCTACGGCGATACCGGAGGTTCCGTTGACAAGCAGGTTCGGGTATCTGGACGGGAGAACGGTTGGCTCCTTCTCCGTCTCATCAAAGTTGGGAACAAAATCTACGGTATCTTTTCCGATATCGGCCAACATTTCCATGGAAATCTTGCTCAAACGGGCCTCGGTATATCGCATGGCTGCCGCGCCGTCGCCGTCCACGGAACCGAAGTTGCCGTGACCATCCACAAGCGGATATCTGGTGGACCATTCCTGGGCCATGTTAACCAGAGCGCCATAGATAGAACTGTCGCCATGTGGATGGTATTTACCCATGGTATCACCGACGATACGGGCACACTTACGATGTGGCTTATCCGGACCGTTGTTCAACTCAATCATAGAAAACAGTACACGACGTTGCACCGGCTTCAAACCGTCTCTGACATCCGGCAGGGCGCGGGATGCAATTACACTCATGGCATAGTCAATGTAGGATTTCTCCATTGTTTTCTTCAAGTCTATGTCATGAACTTTATCAAAAATATTTGGTTCCATAGTTTCCTCCATTCAGTCACGCATTAAATATCCAGATTCTGTACATATTTCGCATTTGCCTCGATGAATTCACGTCTTGGCTCTACCTGGTCACCCATCAGGGTGGTGAAGGTTAAGTCAAGCTCTGAAGCTACATCTTCGTCCATATTCACGCGAAGCAGAATTCGGCGTTCCGGGTCCATGGTTGTCTCCCAGAGCTGTTCGGCATCCATCTCACCAAGTCCTTTGTACCGCTGAATCTTATTATTATTGTCACGTCCTATCTCTTTCAGGATGGAGTTTAATTCATCATCGCTGTACGCGTACCATACTTTTTTATTTCTTTCCAGCTTGTATAACGGCGGCTGGGCCAGATATACATATCCCTGTTTGATTAACTCCGGCATAAAACGATACAGGAAGGTCAAAAGCAGGGTGCTGATATGAGCGCCATCCACATCGGCATCGGTCATGATGATAATCTTGTGATAACGCAGTTTCGTAATATCAAAATCATCGTGAATACCGGTACCAAAAGCGGTAATCATGGCTTTAATCTCCGCATTGCCGTATATCCTGTCAAGTCTGGCCTTCTCCACATTCAGGATTTTACCACGAAGAGGAAGAATAGCCTGTGTCTCTCTGGAACGGGCTGTCTTGGCGGAACCACCGGCGGAATCTCCCTCAACGATATAGATTTCGCATTTTTCGGCATCCTTGCTGGAACAGTCTGCCAGTTTTCCAGGAAGTGCCATACCTTCCAAAGCTGTCTTTCTTCTCGTTAAATCTCTCGCCTTTCTGGCGGCCGCTCTGGCTCTCTGGGCCAGAATGGATTTTTCACACATGGCTTTCGCCACACTCGGATTCTGCTCCAGATAGTAGGTCAGCTGCTCGCTGACAATGTTGTCAACAGCAACTCTCGCTTCACTGGTTCCCAGCTTCTGTTTTGTCTGTCCCTCAAACTGCGGGTCCTCAATCTTGACACTGATAATCGCCGTGAGACCTTCCCGGATATCTTCGCCACTCAAACTTGACTCATTTTCTTTTAACAGTTTGTTGCTTCTTGCATAGTCGTTAAAAGTTTTCGTCAGTGCATTTTTAAAACCAGTCAGGTGAGTACCACCCTCCGGCGTATTAATGTTGTTTACAAAGGTATAAATATTTTCTGTATAGGAATCATTGTGCTGCATGGCTACTTCCACGTAGACACCTTCTTTTGTACCTTCACAGTAAATAACGCTGTCATAGAGCGGAGCTTTCCCCTTGTTTAAGTAGGACACAAACTCCTTGATACCGCCCTCATAGTGGAATGTCTTTTCTTTCTTCTCTTCCCTGTCATCTCTGAGGGTAATTTTCAGTGCCTTTGTAAGAAATGCGGTCTCACGAAGGCGCACTTTTAACACATCAAAATCATATTCCGTCTCTTCGAATATTTCTCTGTCCGGAAGGAAGGTCACTTCTGTTCCGTGTTTTGCCGGATCGCACTCCGCAATCACTTTCAGAGGATATTTTACTTTTCCTCTCTCATAGCGCTGCTGATATACTTTGCCGTCGGTATAAATTCTGACCTCCAGCCATTCTGACAGTGCATTTACAACGGATGCACCCACGCCGTGGAGGCCGCCGGATACCTTGTATCCCCCACCGCCAAACTTTCCACCGGCATGAAGAATCGTAAATACCACTTCTACCGCGGGAATTCCCGCTTTTTTCTGAATTCCAACCGGAATACCACGACCATTATCGTGAACGGTAATGGAATTATCCTCATTAATCTGAACATCAATCTCCGTACAGAATCCTGCCAGAGCCTCATCAACCGCATTATCGACAATCTCATATACTAAATGATGAAGACCTCTCGATGAGGTACTGCCGATATACATACCGGGTCTTTTCCGAACGGCCTCTAAGCCCTCTAATATTTGTATTTGGTCTGCTCCGTACTCAGCACTCATAAGTCTCCTCCTTGCATTTCCCTAAATTTAATTTTCATTGATTACCGTCCCGTCAATCACCCGGAATATCTTGTCAATCTGAAACCGGTGATTGACAAAATCATCCAGCCCCGTACAGGTAATCATGGTCTGTATATGATTAATTCCTGATAACAGGTGGTCTTGTCTGCTGCTGTCAAGCTCCGACAATACATCATCCAGTAAAAGTATGGGATAATCATGTACCAGTTTTTTAACCAGTTCTATCTCTGCCAGTTTCAGCGATAAAGCCGCTGTTCTCTGCTGTCCCTGGGAACCAAATTTGCGGATATCAATCTCGTTGATGATAAAACTGATATCATCCCGATGAGGTCCCACCAGTGTTGTCTTCTGTTTGATATCCTGATTACGGCTTTTCTTTAATGTGGCTTCAAAATCCTGAATCTGGGTATTCGGCTCATATACAAGATGCAGCTCTTCTTTATCACCTGATAGCTGTTTATGAATCTCCAAAAGCATGTCATTCAACTGATTGATAAATTCATAACGATAACGGATGATTTCTTTTCCATATTGGACCAGCTGCATATCCCATATATCGAGGGTTTCCTCATATTCAGGCCGGAACATCAATTCTTTTAACAACTTGTTTCTCTGCGCAATCACTTTGTTGTACTGCACCAGCGCGTGGACATATAACTTATTTAGTTGACATAACTCTAAATCAACAAATCGTCTTCTCTCTGCCGGTCCATTTTTAATCAGGTTCAAATCCTCCGGTGAAAAGAACACGACATTGACAATGCCAAACAACTCACTGGCCTTCCTGATGGGAATCCCATTGATGGCCACGCCTTTGGCTCTGCTTTTCTTTAAATGCATATCAATCCGGTAAGGAACGTCGTTCTTTCTGATAGTCAGCTTGATATGAGATTCATCCCGCTCAAACTGTATCATCTCCCTGTCCTTGCTGCCCCGGTGGGACTTGGTGGTGCAGCATACATAGATGGCTTCCAGGATATTGGTCTTTCCCTGGGCATTGTCCCCATACAGAATATTGGTTCCCTGATTAAAATCCATATGTAATTCGTCGTAATTTCTGTAATTCTTAAGCTCAATCGATTCAATAATCATGGATTTTATGATATCCTTCTTTACACGTTTATGACATCAGTCATGTTCATCATGATTTAATCTGGATACTTTCCCCATCAAAAGTCACAACATCGCCATCTCGTAATTTTTTACCTCTCTGGTATTCCACCTCACCGTTGACCTTTACCAGACCGTCTTCAATAGCAAACTTGGCATCGACCCCGGATTCCACCAGATTGGCAGCCTTCAGAGCCTGGCCAAGTTTGATATACTCATCTCTTAATTTGATTTCCTGCATGAAAATGTCCTTCTGTCTTTGACATATTTTATGTCAACTTATTATGTTAACTAGTTAAATTACCTGCTTTACACAGTGGCCGCGTTAAAGTTGACAGGAAGAATCAGATAAATGTACTGCTCCTCCGCATCCTTGATAAAGCATGGGGATTTTGGATTCATCATGTATAAATCAATTTCTTCATCGTCAATAATTCGAAGGGCATCGATGAGGAATTTGGGGTTGAATCCAATCATAATATCTTTTCCTGATTTATGAATCAGCACTTTCGCGTTCATGGAACCAAAGCTGGAATTTAATTTTAATTCCATCACATGGTCTAAAATATTGATAATGATAGGTTTTTTATCATTTTCCCGAATCAAAATGCTGGCTCTGTCGATACAGTCAAGGAATTCCCGCTTGTTTACGGTCACTTTCGTCTCATAATCACTGGATAACATCTGGTCAATGCGGAAATACTCTCCCTCAATCAGGCGGGAAACCACTACGGTGTTGTCAAATTCAAACAAAATGTGGTTCTTGCTGAAGAAGATGAGAACTTCTTTTTCATTGTCGCCACCCAGAATTTTACTGATTTCACCTAGAGTCTTGCCAGGAACGATGACTTTTATATCCTGATAATTATCTTTTAATATAATTTTTCTGATAGACATCCGGTGTCCGTCAAGGGAAACGACCTTTAATTCGTTGCCTTTCACTTCAAAAAGTTCACCGGTCATCATCTTGTTGCTGTCATTGACAGAGATGGAGAAGATCGTCTGTCTGATAACTTCTTTTAATGTAAACTGGGACAGACTGATATAGTTCTCTCTTTCAATGTAAGGAAGATAGGAAAATTCATCCCCATCTTTTCCCTGAATATGGAAGATAGAATTCTCACAAGTGATGGTAGTGTTGAATTTCTCGTCTGATTCAATCACAATCGGAGAATCTCCACCGGATAATTTACGGATAATCTCAGAGAGAAGTTTGGCATCCAGTGCGATTTTTCCTCTGGTTTCGATGGTTCCTTCTACGGTAGTTTCAATGCCAAGTTCCATATCATTGGCTGTTAATTTTATCTGATTGTCAGTAGCATTGATTAAGATACATTCCAGAATCGACATGGTGGTCTTAGATGGAACTGCTTTTAATACAATATTAATGCCATTCAATAAGTCGTCTTTTTTAAATAGTAGCTTCATAGTTGTTGATAACTCCTTTATGTTTTTTTGAGGGTTGCTTTAGATAAATATATAAGTAAATTCCGTAGCATTCGTAGTAGGGGCTGTTAATTTGTGTAAAAGCCTTGAAAAGCCCGAACCTGCAACGTGGAGCGCTTGTACAAAAGCATGTGGATAAGCCTCAGAATTATTTTGAATAACCGGAGTGTTATCCAAAATGTCAAATTGGCCTGAAATCGAGGGCTGATTATCCACATAAAACCAACACTTTGTCCACATAGTTTTCCGCAGTGGAAACATCAGACGCCGTTTTCTACTGCGGACTTATCTTTTTCTTTAAAATATCGATGGTGTTAGACAGGCTTTCATTGGTTTCCAGCTCGGCGGCAATCTTTTCGCGGCCGTGAATAATGGTAGTATGGTCGCGGCCTCCCAGATATTTGCCTATTACCTGAAGGGACGCGTCGGTCATGTTCTGGCAGAGATACATGACAATCTGTCTTGGGAATACCACTTCTTTGTTTCTCTTCTGGGAAGAGATGTCGAGAGGGGTGATTCCAAAATGGTCCGCTACCACCTGTATAATCAATTCCGGTGTTACTTCTTTTTTGCTGTCCGGTGAGATAATATCTTTTAGGGCTTCTTCGGCCAGCGCGATATTAATCTCCTTGTTGTTGTCAAGCTTGGAAAGAGCTACGATTTTCGTCAGGGCGCCTTCCAATTCACGGATGTTGGACTTGATGTTGGTGGCAATGTATTTGATTACTTCGTTGTCAATGTTGTAGCCTTCCAGTTCTTCTTTTTTGCGGAGAATGGCCATTCGGGTCTCGTAATTTGGAGACTGGATGTCCACCGTAAGGCCCCACTCGAAACGGGAACGGAGACGTTCTTCCAGAGTCTCAATCTCTTTCGGAGGTTTATCCGAGGAGATGATAATCTGCTTTTTGGCTTCATGCAGCGCGTTGAAGGTATGGAAAAATTCTTCCTGCGTACTCTCTTTACCGATGATAAACTGGATATCATCGATTAACAGAACATCGTTGTTGCGGTATTTTTCCCGGAATTCCGTGGTGGAAATATTGTTTTTGTTACGGATGGCGTCAATCAGCTCATTGGTGAATTTTTCGGAAGTAACGTATAAAATCTTCGCCGCCGGATTATTCTTTAATATAAAATGAGCGATGGAATGCATCAAATGGGTCTTGCCAAGTCCCACGCCTCCATAGATAAACAGCGGGTTGTAGATTTCACCAGGAGATTCCGCCACAGCAAGGGATGCCGCGTGTGCCAGATTGTTGTTGGCGCCTACGACGAAGGTATCAAAGGTATACCTTGGGTTTAAGTTCGCATTCTGCAAGGCCGTTGGACTGACATATTCCTGTTTCGTCTGAATCAGCTGTTTTGACTGTCTGGCTTTCGTGTCTTCCTCCAGAATGAAATTGACATCACAGGTGATTCCCGTTACTTCTTCTATGGATACTTTTAATAAAAGTGTATATTTTCTTTTCAGATAAGATAAGAAATTGGCGTCCGGAACGATGACTTCCAGGGTGTTGCCCTCCAGGGAAGAAACCTTGAGGGGAAGCAGCCAGGTGGTGAAGGACACATTGGAAATATCATGTTCTTCTTTTAAATAAAGAAGGATATCGTCCCATTTTTCTATCAATTGCTCGAGCATAATCAGTCTCCTAATCTTGTTAAATGGTTAACAGGCACATTAACCCAATCTAAATTCTATTTTATACTAATTCTAAGGAATTTTCAATGGCAATGTGGATAAGTATGTGAAAAACATGTGAAGAGAGACTGGATAACTGTGGAATAATCACAGTTGGGACTAGTTATTCACAGGTTAAGAATTTATGGAATACCAGTTATTCACAGGGGAAAAACTTTGAATTATAAATGTTTTTTTGCAGAAGGCTGTGGAAATGCACACGGTTTTCCATATAGTTATCCACAAGTTATCAACAAATTGGGGATAACATTATGTAAATTAACATTTTTGGTGATTTTTATTGACGCGGGCTGTTGATTTCTATATAATCCAAACGTAACGAATATTGCATTGTATCTTTTTTTAAAGAACAGTAGCAGGAGGTAGAAAAATGAATAAGAGAGTAAGGGACACTCGTTGGTTAACCAGTGTTGCACTTATGGCGGCCATTGTGATTTTATTGGCGAACACGCCGCTTGGCATGATTCAATTGCCGGTGATTAAGGCAACAACTGTACACATTCCCGTGATTTTGGGCGCTATTTTGCTGGGGCCATTGGCGGGGAGTATTCTGGGAGGAGTATTTGGCATCTGTTCCATGATAAGCAATACCACGGCTCCCACTTTGTTGTCGTTTGCGTTTTCCCCATTTATGAGTATGACGGGAATTCAGGGAGCGGCGAAGGCGGTATGGATTTCCGTGGGATGCAGAATTTTGATTGGACTGATATCCGGGTGGCTGTGGATACTTCTGAAAAAATGTAAGGTAAACACCATGATTGCGCTGCCGATTACGGGTTTTGCCGGTGCGATGACGAATACGGTGTTTGTCATGGGAAGTATTTATTTTCTTCTGGCAAAGGAGTATGCGGCGGCAAAGAGTGTGGCAATCGACGCAGTTTGGGGTCTGGTACTCGGAACAGTGACGGCATCGGGAATTCCGGAGGCCATTGCTGCGGCTGTTTTGGTGGCATTGATTGGAAAGGTTTTATTGAAGGTTGTAAAATAGCTGGTGATAAAATACTAAATATAGTTGTTAAATTTCATAAGACATACATATTATAGGGATGGCAAAAAAGCTGTCCCTATTTTTGCAAGTTTTCCTTGACTTCACAGGATTTTTTCTATATAATTGGGTGGATGTTTAATTAGAATAGTCTTAATATGCTTATGCAAATAAGTTATTATAAAAGAGGAGGTGCCCGCATTATGAAAATGACATTTCAGCCTAAGAAGAGACAGAGAGCGAGAGTTCATGGATTCAGAGCTAGAATGAGCAGCCCAGGCGGAAGAAAAGTGTTAGCCGCAAGAAGAGCAAAAGGAAGAGCGAAATTATCAGCTTAATGAATCAGGCCGCAAGTGATTGTGGCCTTTTTTATACGCTCCGTTTGTGCTCGGCGCAGGAATTTGCATTGGATAGGGAGCATGCATGAAACGTTTTCATTCGATTAAAAAAAACAGTGATTTTCAGGTGGTTTACAGGACCGGGAAATCTTACGCCAACAAATTGTTGGTGATGTATGTGATTCGCAGGGACGAGCAGGAGACGAGAATCGGAATATCCGTTAGTAAAAAAGTTGGAAACAGTGTTGTAAGACATCGTGTGACAAGATTGATAAGAGAGAGTTTTCGGTTAAACAGAGCAGAGATTGAGACTGGATTAGACATCGTAGTGGTTGCAAGACCGGCAGCCAGAGATTCGGATTACAAAATGATTGAAAGTGCATTTGTGCACTTGTGCGGACTGCATAACATTAAAAAAGAATTGAAGTGATAAGATGATTAAAAAATTTATGATTCTGCTTATCAGGGGGTATCAGATTTTTCTATCTCCATTAAAAGTAAGATATCACTGTATTTACACACCTACGTGTTCTCAATACGCCATTGAGGCACTGCAAAAGTATGGTGTGTTGAAAGGCACATGGCTGGCTGCAAGGAGGATACTGCGGTGTCATCCCTGGGCTGAAGGCGGTTATGACCCAGTTCCGTAAATGAGGAAAGTTCCCTTCGACTCTAACTTGGGGAACAGTTGAGGAGGTAGTACTTTGGAGTTTTTGGTTTTGACTAAAACAAGTGGTTTTTTAGGTCCGATTGCAGAACTTTTAGGACTTATTATGGAGGGGCTTTTTCGATTTACCAGTTCATTCGGTATTTTGAATATTGGTTTATGTATCATTCTGTTTACTCTGGTTACCAAGTTATTGATGTTCCCGCTTACGATTAAGCAGCAGAAATCAAGTAAATTGATGTCGGTAATGCAGCCGGAGATTCAGGCGATTCAGAAGAAATATAAGGGCAAACAGGACCAGGAATCTATGATGAAGATGAACGTGGAGACCAAGGCTGTCTATGAGAAGTACGGCACTTCCATGACTGGCGGCTGTCTTCCTATGCTGATTCAGCTTCCGATTATGTTTGCGTTGTACCGTGTGATGTACAATATTCCGGCGTATGTTTCCACTGTGCGCCATTACTTTGATTTGATTATTGCAAAACTGCCATCAGGATTTGCATCCACCGAAGTATTTACAGGTCTTGCGGAAACTCACAAGCTGGCCGGTATGGATTATTCCAATATGGACAAGGTGGTTGATCTTCTCTATAAGCTGACAGACCGTCAGTGGGGTGAGATGACAGCGGCGTTTCCTGATATTGCGACGGTTGTAACCCAGACAGGGGAAAATGCAATCGAGAGCATTAACAAGATGCAGCAGTTTTTTGGTATTAATATAGCTTATACACCACTGAATGTAATTCTTGATTTCTTTAAGGGTGGTTCGGATATCACAGTTTTTGCGATGATTACTGCGCTTTTGATTCCGATTCTTTCCGGTTTGACACAGTGGTACAGTACGAAGTTGATGACTTCCGCCCAGCCTCAGACAGCAGAAGATGCTCCTGGTGGAAATATGATGAAGACCATGAATACTACCATGCCTTTGATGTCAGTGGTATTCTGTTTCTCCTTCCCGGTTGGTATCGGTATCTACTGGGTAGCCAGCAGTGTGTTCCAGGTGATTCAGCAGGTTGGTGTAAATGCATATCTGAATAAGATTGATATTGATGATTTGATTAAGAAGAATGTGGAGAAGGCCAACAAGAAACGGGCGAAAAAAGGTCTTCCACCTACAAGGATTACCCAGAATGCTTCCGCTACTCTGAAGAGTATTCAGGCGGCAGAAGAGAAGGAAGAGGCGGCCAGAGCACAGAAAATCGAGAAGTCCAAACAGATTATGAAGGATTCCACGGAATACTATAATATGGATGCGAAACCCGGAAGTCTGGCTTCGAAAGCGGCTATGGTGCAGAAGTATAACGAGAAGCACAACAAATAGGAGGGGTGACCTATGAATACGATTACAGTTTCTGCTAAAACACTGGATGAGGCAATTACGAAAGCGTTAATAGAATTGGGAACCACCAGTGATAATTTGGATTACACTGTCATTGATGAGGGCAGCGCCGGATTTCTTGGCATTATTGGCGCCAAACCGGTAAAAATCAGTGCGAAGAAAAAGAGGGAGTTAGATACCCTCGATGATTTCCTGGACAAAGACCAGGAGGCAAAGAAACAGCAGGAAGCAGCGAAGAGAGAAGCAAAGGCAGCTCAGAAGGCGGCAAAACCGGTTGAGAAAAAACCGGCGAAGCCTGTTCGGGAAAATAAACCTGTCAAGGAAGAGAAGGTTTATAAAGAAGAGAAAGTTGTAAAAGAGGAAAAAGCTGCTCCGGTAGAAAATCAGGAGAAACCTGTGGTGTCCTCCAAAAAATCAGTGGATGGCACAGTCTATGAGGAGACAGCTAAAAAGTTCCTGGTGCAGATGTTTGCAGCTATGAATATGGAAGTGGAGATTACAGCTTCCTATCATGAGGGTGATAAAGAGTTGTATGTGGATATGTCCGGCGCCGATATGGGAATTCTGATTGGCAAGAGAGGACAGACACTGGATTCCTTACAGTATCTGGTAAGCCTTGTTGTGAATAAGGACTGCGACGGTTATGTTCGTGTGAAACTGGATACGGAGAATTACCGGGCAAGAAGAAAAGATACGCTGGAGACATTGGCAAAGAATATTGCTTATAAGGTGAAACGGACGAGACGTTCTGTTTCTCTGGAGCCTATGAATCCTTATGAGAGAAGAATCATTCATTCCGCGTTGCAGAATGATAAATTCGTGATTACCCGCAGTGAGGGGGAAGAGCCATTCAGACATGTGGTCGTTTCCTTAAAGAGAGAGAATCGGGAAAACAGGGATAAGAATAATTAACTGACATAGTAATATAGATTGGAAGGGGCTGTCACGGTGTGGCAACCCCTGAATCTCTTTTAGAGTTTGAGGGAGAAGCATGAAGACAGATACCATTGCAGCCATTGCCACGGCGATGAGCAGTTCGGGGATTGGAATTATACGAATCAGTGGGGAGCAGGCATTTTCGGTTCTTCAGGAAATATTTCGGACGAAGCAGGGGAAAAAACTGGATAAGATAGTTTCTCATCGGGTTCATTATGGACATATCTATGATGGGAATGAGATGATTGATGAGGTGCTGGTTCTGGTTATGAGAGGACCGCACAGCTACACGGCTGAAGATACGGTTGAGATTGACTGTCACGGCGGTGTATTGATGATGAAAAAAATACTGGAGACAGTAATTAAATATGGTGCAAGACCGGCGGAGCCGGGGGAATTTACCAAGAGAGCTTTTTTGAATGGAAGGATTGATTTGTCCCAGGCGGAAGCTGTGATAGGGGTTATCAATGCCAAAAACCAGTATGCATTAAAAAGTTCGGTAAGCCAATTGGCTGGGTCTGTGTCGGATAGAATTAAGAGATTAAGAGAACAGATTATCTATGAGATTGCATTTATTGAGTCGGCTTTGGATGACCCGGAGCATATTTCGTTAGATGGGTATGGGGAGAAGCTGCTTGGCAATCTGGAACCGATGATTCAGGAGATGGAGAAGCTGGTATCATCGGCAGATAACGGGAGAGTCATGACGGAAGGTGTCAGGACAGTGATTCTCGGAAAACCCAATGCAGGGAAATCCTCTCTTATGAATGTGCTGGTTGGGGAAGAGCGGGCCATAGTGACAGATGTGGCCGGGACAACCAGGGATACGCTGGAGGAACATATCAGGCTTCAGGGAATCAGTTTGAATATTATAGACACTGCGGGAATCCGGGAGACGGAGGATGTGGTGGAGAAAATCGGCGTATTGAAGGCCAGGAACATGGCGGATGAGGCGGATTTAATTATATTTGTCGTGGACGCGTCGATACCTCTTGATGAAAATGATGAGGAGATTATCGAGTTAATCAGGAATAAAAAGGCTGTTGTTTTGTTGAATAAGACAGATTTGGAAATGACGGTGACGAAGGAATATCTGGAGGAGAAAACCGGTCATGTGGTGATTCCTGTTTCGGCCAAGGAGGAGACAGGGATAGAGCTTTTGGAGCAGGAGATTAAGTCCATGTTTTATCAGGGTGAGATAGATTTTAATGATGAGGTTACTATCACCAATGTGAGACATAAGACAGCCCTGGTGGAAGCTCTGGCAAGTCTTCGGATGGTCAGACAGAGTGTGTGTGACGGGATGCCGGAGGACTTTTATTCGATTGATTTGATGAATGCTTATGAAGTGCTGGGCTCGGTGATTGGGGAAGCAGTGGAAGAGGACCTGGTCAATGAGATATTCAGCAAGTTTTGTACCGGTAAATAGATGGAGAGAAAGAGGGATGATGTCATGCCTAATTTAGAGGAGACATATGATATTGTAGTTGTCGGGGCGGGACATGCCGGCTGTGAGGCGGCCCTGGCTTGTGCGAGGCTGGGACTGGAGACGATTATGTTTACGGTCAGCGTGGACAGTATTGCTTTGATGCCCTGTAACCCTAATATTGGCGGCAGCTCTAAGGGACATCTGGTGCGGGAGCTGGATGCGCTGGGCGGAGAGATGGGAAAGAATATAGACAAGACCTTTATTCAATCCAAAATGCTGAATGAATCCAAAGGACCGGCGGTACACTCGCTGCGCGCCCAGGCGGACAAGCAGGAATATTCCAGGAATATGAGACAGGTGCTTGAGAACACGGACCATCTGACGGTGCGGCAGGCGGAAGTGTCGGAAATTCTTGTGGAGGATGGCAGGATACAGGGAGTGAGGACCTATTCCGGTGCGGTGTATCACAGTAAGGCAGTTATTCTTGCTACGGGGACTTATCTGAAGGCGAGATGTATTTACGGGGATGTGAGCAATGCGACAGGGCCAAATGGCCTTCAGGCGGCGAATCATCTGACGGATTCTCTGAAAGCTCATGGAGTTGAGATGTTCCGGTTTAAGACAGGGACACCGGCCCGTGTGGATAGGAGGAGTATTGATTTTTCGAAGATGGAGGAACAGTTTGGGGATGAGAGAGTGGTGCCATTTTCTTTCTCTACCGATCCGGAATCAATACAGAAGGAACAGGTATCCTGCTGGCTGACTTACACGAATTCCAATACTCACGAGATAATCCGTGCAAATCTGGATCGTTCTCCACTGTTTTCCGGAGCAATTGAAGGGACGGGGCCAAGATATTGTCCTTCTATCGAGGATAAGGTAGTGAAGTTCCCGGATAAGGACAGGCATCAGGTATTTGTAGAGCCGGAAGGGCTTTATACTAATGAAATGTATCTGGGCGGGATGTCCAGTTCTCTGCCGGAGGATGTGCAGTATGCCATGTATCGCACGGTGCCAGGATTGGAGCAAGTTAAAATTGTTCGAAATGCATATGCAATAGAGTATGATTGTATCAATGCCCTTCAGCTGAAACCGACGCTGGAATTTAAGAAAATTGAGGGATTGTTCAGCGGTGGTCAGTTTAACGGCAGTTCAGGGTATGAGGAGGCTGCAGTTCAGGGATTTATGGCGGGGGTGAATGCAAGTATGAAGATACTTGGAAGAGAGCCTTATGTACTGGACAGGTCACAGGCTTATATTGGAGTTCTGATTGACGATTTGGTGACGAAAGAAAATCATGAGCCATATCGGATGATGACGTCCAGGGCGGAATATCGCCTTCTTTTACGCCAGGATAATGCAGACTTGCGGTTGAGGAAAATCGGTTATGAGATTGGACTTGTCAGCAGGGAAGATTATGAGAAGCTGGTGGAGAAAGAGAAGAATATTGAGAGAGAAGTAGACAGGCTGGAACATACCAATATTGGAGCTAATAAGCAGGTACAGGAATTTTTAGAGAGCCATGGAAGTACGGCCTTGAAAACAGGGGCAACTTTGGCGGAACTTGTCCGCAGGCCGGAGTTAAATTATTTTATGTTAACTGAAATAGATTCGGAAAGGCCGGATTTATCAGCAGATACAGCAGAACAGGTTAACATAAATATAAAATATGAGGGATACATTAAACGGCAGCAACAGCAGGTATCACAGTTTAAAAAACTGGAGAGAAAGAAGTTGGATGAGAAGTTTGATTATAATTCGGTCAAGGGATTGAGGCGGGAAGCGATTCAGAAATTGAATGCTCATAAGCCGGTTTCTATTGGGCAGGCGTCCAGAATTTCGGGAGTATCACCGGCGGATATCTCGGTGCTTCTGGTATATCTGGAACAGCAGCGCCACCAGCATCAGGAATCGTGTACGGAATTGGAGGAGGAGAATGTTCGATAAATTTACAGAGTTGATGAGAGAAGAATTATCGGAGTTTTCTATTGAATTATCGGAGCATCAATTGCATCAATTTTATCAATATTTTGAATTGTTAGTGGAATGGAATAAAGTTATGAATTTGACGGCTATCACGGAGCTGGAGGATGTGGTGACAAAACATTTTGTAGATAGTCTTTCACTGGTAAAAGCTGTGTCGGATTTGAGTGATGAGAAGATTCTTGATATGGGAACGGGAGCCGGATTTCCGGGGATTCCTTTAAAGATTGCGTTTCCTGAATTGAAGATTACGTTGCTGGATTCTTTGAATAAAAGAATCAACTTTTTAAATGAAGTGATAGGACAACTGCAGTTAGGTGAGATTCAGGCCGTCCATGGACGAGCTGAGGATTATGGAAGAGATAAACTGTATCGGGAGCAGTATGATTATTGTGTATCCCGGGCGGTGGCAAATCTTTCTACCTTATCAGAGTATTGTATGCCTTATGTGAAGATAGGAGGAGCATTTATTCCTTATAAATCTGGAAAGATAGAAGAGGAGTTGAATCAGGCAAAAGGTGCTGTGAAACTGTTAGGTGGAAAGATAGAAGAAGTTGTAACTTTTGTACTTCCAAAAACGGATGTGGAGCGGTCGTTTGTTATTGTTAGAAAGACGGAAGGAACGTCAAAAAAATATCCTCGAAAAGCAGGGCTTCCTAGCAAGGAACCATTGAAATAAGTAGTTGATAGAAATAAGAGGTAAACTAAAAGGTAGCTGGAAATAATCAAATTTCCAGCTACCTTTTTTATGGAATGTTTCACGTGAAACATTATCACTTATGTTATTACTTATTTTTTTAAGAAAAGAACATTTTAACGGTTGATACAAACTCCGCAGGCTTTTCCAACTGTGGAAGATATTTTGTATCTGGTAACAATGTATATTCAATAGCTGGATTATAGATAGTATATTCATTTAGTAAATCTTTTATATTATCCATACCGGCGCCGCCTATAATATAGATACTGTTATCAATTTTCTTAATCGCGTTAACTATATTTGCCTTAGTGTAGTTACAATGAACACTGGCATATACTGACTTGGGTGACAGGTTTAAATGGGCTGCCTCATAGTAGGAATTGACATAGCTCTCTCTGACAGAATATGGGTTATAAAAATACTGAGTAATAAAACTTTCTCTGATGGCCTGCTTGCTGGTTGCGATATGATAGAGCAAAGTACCAATAACCGGAAGGTCCAAAAATCCTTTATATAACTTTGCATATTTACCCGGAATCTGGCTGCAAGTCAGGATGCTGTCTGGGTTAATCAATAATAACTTATCAAATAACTCAGGGTTATTATTGCATGCCATGATAGCCAGAGCAGAAGAGTGGCCCGTAGATATCACATCAGTCCGATGTCCAATTTCTGATTTGACAAAGTCAGCGATTAACTGAACATACAAATAGTTGGTATAGGTAAGGCAAGGTTTCTCCGAACGCCCACAGCCAAGCAAGTCCATCGTATAAACCGTATACTCTTTACTTAAAGAAGAAACTACTTGATTCCATTCATAACCACTGGATGCCGCGTCAAGATCATGAATCAACAGCAGAGGTTTCCCGCTGCCACTTTTTGTATAATGGATATTACCAAATCTCCATCGATAACAAAAAGATTCCGGTTCCTCCAGTATGTTTTTTGAAGTAGCAGAAATCTTAATACATTTATTAATAAGTGCCGTTGCCGCAACCGCACTGCTCGATAAAATCAGCATAGTCAGTAATTTATTTTTATTAGTCATATATGACCTCCTTAAAAATCAGAGTAGCATTCCTTCTATATATAATATATCCCTATTATAATATAATACCCATCTTGTTACAACGCCAAAACCTATTAAATTATTCTTAAACTTCCCAAAATGTTTCACGTGAAACATTTTCTAAAAAATTTATACTCTTTTTCATGGAAAGACATAGGAAAAGAATAAAAAATGTGATATACTCATATTTGAATTGGAAAGGGAACGTACAATGGGAAGAATAATAGCAATAGCAAATCAAAAAGGCGGAGTTGGAAAGACTACAACTACCATAAATCTATCTGCATGTCTGGCAGAGGCGGGCCAAAAAGTTTTGTTAGTTGACTTTGACCCACAAGGGAATGCGACCAGTGGCGTTGGACTGGAAAAAGGATATATCGATAAGACTGTCTACGAACTGTTGGTAGACGAATGTCAAATTGAAGAATGCCTCGTAAAAGAAGTTCAGGAAAATCTGGACGTTCTTCCATCGGATGTAAATCTGGCGGGAGCAGAGATTGAGCTGCTTGATTTGGAAGATAAAGAATTATTACTGAAACAACAGCTGGATAAAATAAAGGACGATTACGATTATATTCTTATTGACTGTCCGCCAGCCCTCAGCTTGTTGACAATCAATGCATTGACAGCGGCCAACACCGTATTAATCCCAATTCAGTGTGAATATTACGCATTGGAGGGATTGAATCAGGTATTGAAAACTGTGGGTCTGGTACATAAAAAATTGAATCCTAATCTGGAAACAGAGGGCGTTGTATTTACCATGTATGATGCCCGGACCAATCTTTCCCTGGAAGTAGTGGAAAGTGTTAAGAGTACATTGAATCAGAATATATATAAGACCATTATTCCGAGAAATGTGCGTTTGGCGGAGGCCCCTAGTCATGGAATACCTATCAATTTATATGATTCCCGGTCCACAGGCGCAGAAAGTTATCGGTTGTTGGCGGCAGAAGTGATGAGTAGAGGAGAAGATATCTGATGGCAAAACGAACAGGATTAGGGAAGGGGCTTGGAGCAATCTTTGGGGAAGATGTAATGGACAGCGCCCAGGCCGACCAATTAAAAGAGGAAAAAGGCGAGTATAAAACTGGAAGAGAGAAAACCGTCAAAGCAGGTTCCAAGGAGGAGGAAGAAACAGGGAAAGAAATAACCTTGAAACTTTCCCAGATAGAACCAAACACCGGACAGCCAAGAAAAGATTTTAATCCGGAAATGATACAGGAATTGGCTGGTTCCATTCGGCAATATGGAGTATTACAGCCTCTTCTGGTACAGAAAAAGGGCGACCACTACGAGATTATCGCCGGAGAGCGCCGCTGGAGAGCGGCAAAAGAGGCCGGTTTAAAAGAAATTCCAGTAGTTATTCGTGAATACACGAAACAGCAGACGATGGAAATTGCACTGATAGAGAATGTACAGCGGGAAGATTTAAATCCTATTGAGGAAGCACAGGCCTATCAGCAGTTGATGCAGGAGTTTGATTTGACTCAGGAAGAAATCGCCGCCAGAGTATCCAAAAACAGGGCTACCATCACCAATAGTATGCGTCTGTTAAAGCTGGACAAGAGAGTTCAGGAGATGCTGACACAGGGAATGATTTCCAGTGGACATGCCCGTGCTCTGCTGGCATTGGAGGATGGAGAACAGCAATATCAGGTGGCATTAAAGATTGCATCGGAAAGATTGAGTGTCCGTGATGTAGAAAAATTGGTGAAACAGCTGAGCAAACCGAAGAAAGCTAAGAAGGTGGAGGAAGAGGAGCGGGATTTGAGCTTTATTTTCAAAGACCTGGAAGAGCGGATGAAACAGATTATGGGCACAAAAGTTAATATAAATAAAAAAGACAGGAATAAAGGTAGAATAGAGATTGAATACTATTCAGAGGCGGAACTGGAGCGTCTGGTGGAATTAATCGAATCCATAAGATAGAACCTGGAAGTGAGGAAACAAGATGGAAAACAGCATGCTGAGCAGCTGGTCAATTGACCCGGCTTTTATCATTTTAGGATTGGGAGTTGTAACACTGATACTGTTGGTGATTACCATTGTATGTGTGGTGCAAATCAGAAAGTTATATCGAAGATATGATATCTTTATGAGAGGGAAAGATGCGGAAACATTGGAGGATACCATCTTTGGACTTATCGATGAGCTGAAGGAGATGAAGGCGGAGGACAAGGCGAATAAAGAGGCAATTCGGGTTCTTACTAGAAATGTGAGAGGAACTTATCAGAAATTCGGCATGGTGAAGTACAATGCATTTAAGGGAATGGGCGGCAATTTGAGTTTTGCGTTTGCCCTGCTTGATTTGAACAATACGGGATTTGTGTTGAATTCCGTACACAGCAGAGAGGGATGTTACCTGTATATCAAGATTGTGGAGAAAGGTGAGACGGAGGTACTTCTCGGCAGTGAAGAGAAAGAAGCGTTAGAGCAGGCACTTGGCTATTAATGTTATTAATTTATTGACAACAAAATAACGAAAAAAATAGTCTAGACTTCTTGACGTTAGCACATTAACTTGTTATAATTTTTTACAATGACACAAAAGGGTAATTAGAGTTCTGTTCCATGTCTTCAGATACAAAGGTCAGAACTCTTTTTCATTCACAGAGAGACCCACTCCGTGAGACAGTTGGTGCCAGAACATATAAAGTTGGAATAATTTTATAGGAAGAGGAGGACATGTAATATGTCATATGTTGATGAAATCTATGCAAGAGTTGTGGAACAGAATCCGGGAGAGAATGAGTTCCATCAGGCGGTAAAAGAGGTATTGGATTCATTAAAACTTGTCATTGATGCCAACGAGGAGAAATACAGAAAGGTAGCTCTGCTGGAGCGTCTGGTTGAGCCGGAGAGAGTGATCTCATTCCGTGTGCCGTGGGTAGATGACAATGGTCAGGTACAGGTGAACAAGGCATACCGCGTTCAGTTTAACAGCGCTATCGGACCATACAAGGGAGGTCTTCGTTTTCATCCATCCGTAAATCAGGGTATTCTGAAGTTCCTGGGATTTGAGCAGACATTTAAAAACTCACTCACCGGCCTTCCAATCGGCGGCGGTAAAGGCGGTTCCAACTTTGACCCGAAGGGCAAATCAGACAGAGAGGTGATGGCTTTCTGCCAGAGCCTTATGACAGAGCTTTACAAATATATCGGTAAGGACCAGGATGTGCCAGCTGGAGATATCGGTGTTGGCGCCAGAGAGATTGGTTATCTGTACGGAGAGTATAAGAGAATCACCGGTCTTTATGAGGGGGTTCTGACAGGCAAGGGCCTTACCTACGGCGGTTCCTTGATTCGTACCCAGGCTACCGGCTATGGCCTGGTATATATTCTGGACGAGATGTTAAAGAACAACGGAAAAGAATTGAGCGGCAAAACCGTACTTGTATCCGGTTCCGGAAATGTAGCAATCTATGCAGTAGAGAAGGTACACGAGCTGGGCGGAAAAGTAGTTGCCATGAGCGATTCCAACGGATATATCTATGATAAAGATGGCATCAAGCTTGATATTGTGAAAGATATCAAGGAAGTGCGCAGAGGCAGAATCAAGGAGTATGTGGATGCGGTTCCAACAGCTGTCTACACAGAAGGAAAAGGTATCTGGACCATCCCATGTGATATCGCCCTTCCATGTGCAACCCAGAATGAGTTGAATCTGGATGATGCGAAGGCCCTGTTTGAGAATGGCTGCTTCGCAGTAGCAGAGGGCGCCAACATGCCATCTACCAGAGAGGCAACAGATTTCTTCGTGGAGAAGAAAATGCTGTTCATGCCAGGTAAAGCAGCCAACGCCGGTGGCGTGGCAACATCCGCTCTGGAGCAGTCCCAGAACAGCCAGAGACTGAGCTGGACAGCAGAGGAAGTCGATGCCAAGTTAAAGGGTATTATGGTCAATATCTTTGCAAAAGCAGATGATGCTGCAAAACGCTACGGTGTGGCGGGCAACTATGTGGCCGGCGCCAATATTGCAGGTTTTGAGAAGGTTGTGGAAGCAATGATGGCACAGGGAGTTGTGTAGAAGTTGTTTTGTAAGTTATAAAATTAACAAATCATTTTTCTCTGGTAATCTACAAGGATATAGTATATAATAATAAGAGTTGTAAGGCGGAGGACTTTCTTTCGCCTTCTACTCGTTAAATTGCAGGTTATATCAGAAGGGGAAATCATGCATAAGTTTTTGCGCACAGTTGGTTTCAGTATGTATCAGAAAAAACGGGATATTGACAAGTTGATTCAGGGACTGGCAGAAGACAGGGATAAGATGAGAATTCTGCAGCTTGATTCGGAGGAGAGTCTTTGTGAGCTCCGTGTGGAGACCGCACCCGGGATGGGTATTGCTATTGTGGGGGGACTGGACGAGAGGGACCGTTTTGACGTAGAGTACTATTATCCATATTTTGTGAGTCATGAGAGGTCATCCATAGCGGACTGCTCCATTCAGCGTCATACGGAGAAGGAGACCTATGCGGGACTGTTGGATGATTACCGGGTAGGTATTTCCCTGATTTACTATGTGGAGAATATGATGGAATATCGGACACGGGAGCTGGCTCATGAGTCCGTCGATGTGGATTACGTAAGTCTCTCGGGACTCTGTGTCAATGGCAAGGTGCTGCTGCCCATCCAGAAGACACAGAAACAGATAGAGATGGCAAAGGTGGCGTCCAAGGACCGCAACAACTTGCTGGAAGCGGCGAAAAATGGAGATGAAGACGCCATGGAGACGCTGACTATCGAGGACATCGATTTATATTCCCAGGTTTCCAAGAGAATGATAAAAGAAGATATCTATTCAATTATAGACACCTGTTTCTTGCCATGCGGGATTGAGTGTGACCAGTATTCCGTGATTGGGGATATTCTTCATATTGATGTATTCAAGAACCGGATTACAGAGGAAGAGGTCTATGATTTTACACTGGACTGCAACGATATCATTTTCCATACGGCTATCAATAAGAAGGATTTGATTGGTGAACCGAAAGTAGGCCGCCGTTTCAAGGGCCAGATCTGGATGCAGGGAACCGCGAAATTCAAATCTTGACGAAAAGCCGGATTCTGTATATAATAGGTCTGTTACATTCTATACAAGTTTCTGTAGCTCAGCAGGATAGAGCGTCCGCCTCCTAAGAGAACTTAGAGCGCTCGCTTTTTGGGGATTCGCCCCACAAAATTTAATACGTGTTTCTGTAGCTCAGCAGGATAGAGCGTCCGCCTCCTAAGCGGAAGGCCAGCGGTTCGAATCCGCTCAGGAACACCAGACAGCCCGCCGAAAGCCTTGATTTTACTAGGTTTTCGGCTTTTTTGTTTTTGGTGAACCTTTTAAAATCTGCTAATAAAATTGTGTCCTTGCTAATAAATTCGGGTCTGCTAATACGAGGTGAACGGTTTTGGGCTGTTTTTACATGAAGTTCTGTTTGCTAATAAAATGGTCTTTTTTTGATCCCATGGTAAATATTTGGGGGCTGATTTGCTAATACGATTTTTCAGCCCCTAAAATTTTTTGCTAATAAGATTATTCTTTATTAGCAGACTGGACAGACTGGATGACTTGTATTAGCAAATCAGGGTTGGCCTGAAACAGGGTTTGCAGCGCCTGTTCTATCGCGCCGGGTTGGGCGATGACGGTTCCGCCATCGTTTCCGCTTGCTTCTTCCAGGCCATTGCCAAGGAAGTCATCCATCTTATGAGCAAGCTTTTCACGGTTGTCTTGGAAGGAATGTTTGCCGTAACGTCTGGTAAGCATCTCTAAGTTTGCCCAGCCTCCGGCCTGCATGACTGAATTAAAGTCTCCCTGGGATACAAACAGCTTTGCAGTGGCGCTTGTGTGACGAAGGCTGTGAAATACAATTTCTTCCGCTTTTATTTCCGGATCGTTCATTTCTACCAGAATCTCTTTAAAGCGCTTGTTTAAATGCTCAGTCATCATTGGGCGGCCGTTTGCCTGGCAGATTACCAGATTGTAGTCTATATATCCATCGGAGCCTAATTCTGCCTTTAATTTTTCCTGCATTTGTCTTAGTATTTGTAACGAATTGAGAACCATCTGCGGGACATCTACATCTCGCGCAGAATTATCAGTTTTAGGCTGCTTTAGGACAATACAGGTTTTCGCTCCGGGAATCAGATTGGGAAACTTGAACAGTATCCTTACTTTGGGCAGTTTCAAGTTTTTCTTACTGATCCGGTCAATGGCTCTGTCAATGTGAAATATCATTTTCTCATAATGGACACGGTCCCATTGCAGCCCGCCGATTTCGCCGCCGCGAATCGTGCAGCCTATGGCAATTAATACGGCGCAGTGAATCAGGTAGTAATCGTAATTGTCAGGGCGGCAGGTATATTTTAAAACCTTTAGGATTTGGTTAGGCTCCAGGACTACCCGCTCCTGTTCTTTATGCTCTGGAAGAGTTGCATTAAGGAACGGATTTTTCTTTCTGTAGTCCCAGCGCACGGCCAGATTAAAGGCACAGCGCAGGATTTTGTGAATGTCATGGATTGTGGACGCTGTAATGTGTTCTCTTGTGGGTTTCCCCATATTTGTGGCAGGCTCCGCTTCCTTTTCTAAAAAGTCGTAATAATCATCAATCATTTTGGTTGTGAGAGAAAGAAGCTTTTTATCACCTATATGAGGATGGACATAATTCTCCAGCAGCCCTACATTGCCATCATAGGTTGAGGCAGCCCATTTTTTATATCCATACTTCTCTATGAACTCATATAGAAATTCGCTGATGGTCATTTCTTTCAGACGGTTCTTTGATTCGTCACCTGTAGTCTGCTGTGCCTGTTCATGCTCAATTTTTGCCTTCATGGATTTTGCCGCAGAATACGTCAATCCAGATTCCCATTTCTGCTGTCGTTTGTCTCCTGTTCCCTCATAGTAAACTACGGAATATGTTTTACCTCGCTTTACAATAGATGCCATACTGATTCTCCTTTTTATTTTCGGGTATCAAGCCATTCATCGAAGGAGGGTTTTGAGACTCTGACATATTTACCAACCTTGACTGTCTTAAAAAGCGACTGTTTGCAAAGGTTGTATGCCATGCTGCGGCTGATCTGCAGGATGTCTGCTATCTCTTGAACCGAGTAGGTTCGCTTTTCTGAAACGGCTTGTTTCTCATGGTTAAATTCTCCAACTGCCATGTTTACTCCTTTCTTTTGCAGTTGAAAGGGGAAATCAGCATAATCCCTGTTTGTTGCTCTCCATATATCTTATACGTGGTGAACCTACGACTTTTCAACTGCAATTAGCAAATTATTTCTAAAATAACCATTGTTGGTTGCACAGTGTTTCAGATCATTTCCTGCGCCGGTCTTCCGCCGCGTATTTGCAGGCTGCCGCTATGAGGCAATTAGGCTGCGGGCGTGCTCCATGTTGTCATCGCACACAATCCACAGCACCTGTATAACTTCTGAACTGTGCTATAAATTTGTCAAGGTACATGCCGGAAAGGGAAAGTGACTTCGCTTTTCGTGGATTTTACTGTCTCAATAAGGAAATAAGGAATTTTTAGAAGTTTTCTGCAGAAATATAAAAAGATATGGTTCATGATGATTTATTTTAGAAAAGAAAAGCCCCGGGACTATAAATATCCAATCCTTGAGTATTATTTACACTATCCAGCCAGTCTTTCCATTTTTTTATCCGGTATCTATGAATGGTTTTAAAAATAACTTGACAGTTTCATTCTATTACAGTAGAATAAAAACACATTCTATTGCTATAGAACAAGAAAGCTGGTTCATTTTATGGAAAAAAGACTATTTGATAGCGAATTAAAGGTTATGGAAACTCTATGGGAAAATGGAGAGCTGTCCGCGAAACAGATTGCTGAGCTTCTGCGTCAGCAGATTGGCTGGAGCAAAACAACTACTTATACAGTATTAAAAAAGTGTATTGATAAAGAAATAATAAAAAGAAGTGATCCCAATTATATTTGCAGTGCCTGTATTTCAAAAGAAGATGTACGCCAATATGAGACACATGAATTGATTAATAAAATGTATGACGGAGCGCCGGATAAACTAGTTGCATCCATCATTGGAAATGAAAAAATGGACAAAGATATGATTAGGCATTTGAAGGAGCTTATACAGAACTTATGAAAGCGGAGGCGCTATGGAGGGAATTATTGCCGCTCATGTTTCCGGAAGCATCATGATTTGTTTCATTTTGTTATTACGGAAACTGTTTGTTTTTCACTTTGTTGGCAGCGCGTGGGCAATTTTTTGGAAGATATTAACCTTGCGTTTGTTATGTCCTTTTACAATCCGGTTGCCAGGAATAGAGCATTTCTTTATTACAGAAAAAAAGAACAGCCATATCCGTGATACGGCTGAAAGAATTGTGCAATACGAAAATAATATACCGAATGAGTTGGCGATAATGATACCGATAATCTGGGGGATAGGCGGACTGATTTGTATGGGGAAATTCGTAATACCACATATCAAAAATCGGAAAGTATATCAGATGGCTCTGCCACTAGAGAATGAGTCGGTGGCTATCTGGATAAAACGCCAGAGTTTACGCCGTAAAATATATGTCAAAGTATCTGATCGAATAATCACTCCTTTGACATATAGCATTTGGAAACCAGTCATTTTACTGCCAAGAATGGATGGGGAAATCGACGAACTGCACCTGGAACAAATTTTAGAACATGAACTGATTCATATTAAGCGGTTTGATGTACTGTTTAAATGGTTGTTGGCTTTCATCTGTGCTGTTTACTGGGTGAATCCTTTTATATGGATCATGTATTCATTTGCTAACCGGGATATTGAACTTGCCTGTGATGAAGCGGTTTTGAAATCCAGGAGCAAGGATTATAAGAAGAGCTACATACTTACATTGATATATTTAGAAGAAAAAAGAGTTAGAGGGGATTTCCTCTGTAATTTTTTCAGCAGATATCCAATGGAAGAAAGGGTACAGATAATGATTAGAAATGGAGATAAAAAAGCGTTAAAAAACATGATACTGCCAGCTATAGCGGCTCTTTTGATAGCGCTATTCAGTATAAGCTCCATGGCGGGGGAATATGACGGAGAGTGGTCTCCCAAAAATGAAAGGAGGGATAACCGTAATTTAACAGCTACTACAACAGATATTCAGATGCAACTGCCAATATTTCAGAAAAGATTACCAGATAATTTTGGTTCTCTAAGTGGAGGTGATTTTGATATTCCCACAATCATCATTAGAAAGTCCAAAGAAAACTATTCAGCTTGCGCTGTTGATAAGAACGGGACCGTTATTTATGAGGAGAGTGGAACTACCAAAAATGTGGAAGCTACACTGGAACATATTTATAATAAACTATTCCAACGTAATTAGGAGAAACGAATATGAGGATAGGTAAACACTTTTGGGTATTAATTATTGCCGTGCTCATTTCTTTATCAGCTATAAGCAGCGTAATGGCAGAAGAAATAAATTCTAATGTAACGGATATTCCAACCTTGGAAATAACTAGGGATGAAACAGGATGTTACTCTGTACTTGCAAAGGATCATGAAGGCAGTATCATTTTTACTGAAAAGGGATTGACGGGAACAATAGAGGATATTATAGAACATTCATACAGTAATATATTCCGGGCTGCGACAAAATCATGCACCCATATTCCCTGTAACCATGAAATTGTTACCGGGGGCATAAATCATGTAATCGACTGGGATACCGATATCTGTACTATGATTACAAATGATTTTTATAGATGTGCCTGCTGTGATCAGATTCTTGGGATAGTTCCAGGAAGTACCACGGTAGTTGGAACACACCCGGCACACTAAATAATTATCGTATAGAAGATGGAAGGTGAAATATGAGAAAATTTAAAAGCAATATATTAAAAGTTTCATTAGCAATGGGTCTGTTACTGTCGAGTTCATTTCCAGCCTATGCGGTTTCTACGGATTCTACCGTAGTAGGTGGCTGGGACGAAGATACAGGGTATTTTGTAAATGCAGATGCCTATAACAAAGCTATGGAGAAAAGAGGTCTTTTACGGTCAGATCCCGTTCATGAAGGAGAAAGGCAGAGGAAGGATCAGAGCGGCAATACTTATTTCCGAGCACATGGCTGGACCAGTTGGCCTGGGGTATATCATTACACGAGAGCAAGAATGGAGACATATGGAGGTAGTATTTTAACAGATTCAGGGCGTAAATGGGGGACAAGCGAAACCCAGGCAACATCACCGTGGCATAAGTTTGATCCAGATGTCAGTGACAGGGCCAGGACATATTATGGTTCCGAGGAATAATATTCTATCCTTGAATTTTTAAGTGACTTTATAAATTTTCAAGCAAAAATCCGAATGTGAGAAAATACATTCGGATTTTTGTCACATTTACTATAACCTTTACTTAAAGATAATACCTGTGGGAGAAAATAATATGATCAAAAGCAGCCGTATTTATAATTTTTTCTTTAAAAACAGTTTTAGCGTTTTATGTATTATGTTACTTACAGTATTTATTTTTATTGTGGGAATAACATTAACCTCTCTTACGATCTCAAAACCAACTTCAGAAAATAAAGAGCATGTTTCGATTGGTGAAAAACGCTATACTTTAATAGACAATTTTCTTGACGCGGATTCCTTTCGTGAGTTTAGGCATAATGATAAAAAGGTAAATATGCTGGGGGATTTTTATAACAAGCTTACAGGCATGGATAATGCTAAATTATTATCTATGTTTAATCAGTCTGTTGTTATAGATGATTTTCAGGGGGATGAAAAATTTTATTACCACACAAAGGAATTCCGTGATAAATTCCCAGATGCTGAACTTGCAATAAAGTCAATGCAAATGAATCAATTAGCCTTTGAGCACAATAAGTTGAAGGTAAAAAAAGGAAATATGCCTATATGGAATAAGATTAGTTTTAATGATAATACATTTCCTATCTTACTGGGGTCTTCCTATGAAGGAATATACAATATCGGAGACATTGTTAAGGGGAGTTTTTATACTAAAAATATAAATTTTCAAGTAATTGGGATTTTAGAAGATAACACCCAAGTATATTATAAAACTGATCCGGCATATATGTTGGACGAATATATTATTATACCGTATCCAGCAATGGCATGGACAGTCAATCCCAATGATTTTGTGTTCGAGGGCATCCTGTACTTTGCCTTAGTTAATTCAGATATTGTGATAGATTCCGATGAAAAAAATTTTTTGACTGGTATCCGCGCTATTGCCAATTCTACAGGCTTTGTTGATTTTTCTTTAGTCGGCATTGATGATCAGATAATCAAAAACCAAGAATTGATTTTTATGATATCAGAGCATCAACGTCTTATAGGCTGTATTTTAGTGGTTATGTATATCATACTCACGGCTGTTCTATATTGTCAGCTAAAAGTACACTTAAAGAAGAATGATATTTCAGGTCAACCCGTGTTTAATGGTCCTTCTGATAGAAAAAAATTTTTTCGTAAATATAGTATGTTTTATGTGATAAGCTTTATACTGTCGTTGGTTCTGCAGTTAAGATTAATTCCACGAATATTTTTGGGTGTTTTTGCTGCTGAACTTTTGATTTTAGGTAGTGTGTATCTAATAGTGAGCCTTGCTTATTATAAAATGTTTCTAAAAGAAAATATGAAATAAGAACTGCTTATTTTAGGGTTTTAAATAAGCACAAAGTACCATTAAAAATTTAATAAAATGTTAATGTGTATGCTGTTTCCAATCCGTGAGGTTAATTCCTTTTTTATAAAAAAAGGAGTTACACATGGAAAGGGACAAATTATGCAGTAAAATTAGGGATTATAAAAATGGCAATCGGATTGCATTAAATGAGATTATCAGTCAAATGACACCATTGGTTAAAAAATTTGCACGAAAATGTTTTTTTATGGAATACGATGATGCCTTTCAAGAATTTTCAATGGTGTTAATTGAGGCAGTCTCTAAAATCCGTACATATGAAAATGACGGTCAGTGTATTGTCTATATTAACACCTGTTTTAAAAACAAATACTGTTTGTTATGTAAAAACTATTATATCTATAAAGAGATTGAAGAGTTATACGAAAACAAAGATATCCCGTCACAGATAGAGTGTTTTAGCGATATCATTTTTATTATTGATATAAGCCGATATATTAACCAGATAGAATGTGATAGCCATAAAAAAATTGCAGAGCTGTACCTTGTGGAAGGAAAAAGTGATCGGGAGATATCGGAGACCCTCTGTATTTCCAGGCAATATGTTAACAGGGTACGAAGAAGATTGCTCAATGATCTGCGGACAGAATACTTTATGCAAAAATAGTTAGGGCGGTTCCATTATCGGAAACCGCCCACTATTTATTATGCTACTATTGCCACTTTAGCTGCGGCTCCCAGTACAGCTTTAGTTGCTGCAATGAGCCCGCTGATACCACCTGCAAGCAATAGTGCTTTAAATGCTATTGCAAGTCCGATAACCGCAGCTACACCTACCACCACATTAATTTCTTTACGATATTCGGTTACGAATTCCTCGACAAGTTCAAAAAAACGTGCTCCTGCAGAGTCATCTGATTTCAAACAAAGTGTGTATTTGAAAACAAAATTAACAGGTGGATACCCATCGGCAATTTGTACTTCTTTTTTAACCGCATATGAAATATAAAACCAGGTTCCATCTGCCTCTGTTCTGATTCCGCTTGCTACGACAGACGCACCAGTATCGAGAGACATATTGATATCGAAAACAATATCTGCCAAACTCTGGGCATCTTCAAGTCCTGATTCCTCAAAAGTAAGTGTAAGAGCTTCTGAAAGAGCAATCTCCTGGGACATTGCAATACCGCCCTCCACATCGAAGGTAACAGCATTCGGATTATTGATGCTGTTGTCAAAGATAGTTGTATCAGCACTTGCCTCAACAAGGGCTTTGCCATTAGGAGGCATGGGGATTGTAGCTTCGTAATTCAAAGTAATCTGCTCAGAGGGAAGTATGATATAACATGCATCCAGGAACTCCCTATAATGATCAACCAAAATTTCATTGATTTCTTCCTCTGTCGGAGGGGCAGGAAGTTCAATGGCTTCTCCTCCATTATCGCCATAACCATCTATCGTGGAATGATTGCGGTTATAAGTTCTTTGTTCCACCGCGTCTATTGTGGTATTTCCTTCAATCGTGGTGACATAATTTTCATCTCCATCAACGACAATCCCAGTATGAGCCACCCGGCCCAGTTCATCGTTGTAGAAGAAAATGACATCGCCTTTTTTGGGAATATAACCGCTGTTTCTCTTGTGATATTTCTGGCGGTTCTTGTACCATGTCATTCCAGACGGACACCATGCAAATTTGGGCACAAGGGTGTCGAGAACGCCTGCCTGGTATGCACAGTAAGAAACAAACATGGCACACCACGGACTTCTATTCATCTCATACCACTGTCCATAAGGCGTGATGTTATTTGCATTGTCTTCTG
The DNA here is from genome assembly GCF_046966825.1 of Hungatella sp. Taxonomy (NCBI): domain Bacteria; kingdom Bacillati; phylum Bacillota; class Clostridia; order Lachnospirales; family Lachnospiraceae; genus Hungatella; species Hungatella sp. The sequence goes on from NZ_JBKVCZ010000036.1 coordinate 37,612, forward strand.
CAAATCCCCAGGCCAGCTCATGTTTTACCACATTCAGCAGTTTTTCTACACCGGTTCCTGGCACGTCAACCCGGTAAACTTCAAACAACTTTCTCCATGTGCCTCCGCCAACAATTCCGTCAGCTTCCAATCCATGCGTTGTCTGGAATGAGAGTGCAGCATTATGGGTTTCCTGTGAGAAAATACCATCAATCGGAATCTGGTAGCCCAATTCATTGAAAAGCCTCTGAAGGTAACGGGTCAAAGAACCATTAGAACCTAATTTCAAGGTAGAGGAAACTGTCCCGCCGCCTGCGGTTCCACCCAAAAGCAGAGCTTTAGTGGCATTGCCGATCATGCCGTCTGCTACCAGGTTATGATCTGTCTGGAACTGTAATACTGAGTTATAAACTTTTTCAGTTGCAATTCCATCTACAAATCCTACATCATAACCGCGGTTAACAAGTGCAGTTTGAAGCGGCCGGATTTCATCACGCATCTTTTCCCAGGTAACTGTATCAACCATTCCGTCAGCTGTCAGCCCTTTGCGGGTTTTGTAGCGGTCAACTGCAGATTTAGTTCCCGGTCCGTAAACTCCGTCCGTACCGTTTGGGTTGATACAACTGATTCTTAGCGCATACTGGAAATATAAAACTCTGGGTCCCCTGGACCCTGTTTTTAATGGCAATGCGTCGGTAGCGCCGTCTTCCACATCACTGAATAAAAGCTCATAAGTGGCAGGTCCTACCTGTCCATCGGCTGTAAGCCAGTTAGCCTCCTGGTATTTTTTTATTGTCTCAACCAACGCGGAGGTTGCCAATCCATCAACAATCGCAATACTGTAATTTCGTTCAAGCAGACGGCTCTGGATATCCGTAATTTGTCCTTTTAAAGTATTCCAGGTTGTGGTGTCTGCAATCCCGTTGTCCGTAATTCCGTATTTTGCCTGAAATTTTTTTACTGCCTCCGCAGTTCCGGAACCAAAAACTCCGTCCAGCGCGCCTGGACTACAGCACAAGATTCTAAGTCCGTACTGAAGGTAAAGAACGTAGTCTCCCCTGTCCCCAATCGACAAAGGCAGCATGGATTCATCGCCGCCCCCCTGATCTTCATTAAACAGCCTTGCGCGGGTCGCGGCCCCTACCATGCCATCTGCTGTTAGATCCCTGCTGCTCTGGAAACGAATGACTGCGTTATAGGTACTGTCCTTTGCAATACCGGTAATGGCTCCGGTATAGAACCCTTTGTTTTTTAATGCCTGCTGGATTGGTTTGATTTCTGCAAGCAGACAATTCCAGGTATCATTGCCAACAATTCCGTCAACTGTCAATCCCCACTCTTCCTGGAATTTCTCCACGGCGGCCTGTGTTCCGGGACCAAATGCTGAATCAATACTGCCTGGATTACAGCACATAATTTTAAGACCCTGCTGTAAATATTTTACCTGAATTCCTGTGTCTCCATTTTTTAGTAACATAAAACGTCCTCCATTCAAATTATTTGAATTTGCAAATTCATATAATAAAAAATAAAAAGGACGTTATTTGTAAACCGAAGTTTAATAAAACAATGTGGTTGGATTAGAAAATCGCAAAGAGAGCCGTTTTAATTCGCTAATCGGACTTTTCTTTGAGGACAGCTTGAATAGTATCGAGTTTTTCATTTACTGTATTTACGATGGAAAGCTTTACCGTAAGCTGTGTCAATAGTTCCTGGTACTTTCGTTCACGGGCTTCCTGTAATTCGTCTAACTTGTCATTCTTTTTTATGGTATATAGCAGCAGAAAAACAAATAATACTGCCCAAATTCCCTGGGACTGCACCAGATTGACGATTAATTCTTCCAATATTCAACATCTCCTTTCTGTAAGTTTATAATCTAATAAGAGCAAAAATATAGATTATGGAAACCGTACATGAAATTATTTAAGAGAAAAAATATTAGCTGAATATAACATCACTGGTGATCTGATGGCAGTGCCTGATTATTACCACCTGCCTGCCCCATTAAATTTCTATTAATTATAGGGATAGGGTCTTGCTATTTTATGTATTATCCGGTATGATAAGACAAATTTTGAAAATAGAGGACTTTATGGACACCGCCATGGATGACGCTGCCCGGTTACCCGATTTAAGTGTATATCTTATGACATTATATACGCGCGGCCTGCGTCTTTTTGAGATGCTGGGTCGCGCTTTTTCTCTGTTTTCCGGTAACAAGGGGATGAATTTACAAACAACAAGGAGACGCTTATGAAGAGAAGCAGGCTATGGCTCTTATTTCCCATACTGTCAGTATTTATGATTATTTTTGCTTTCTGGCTTTCACGTCAGGAAGGGAGCTACAAACAGACCATAGAGCTTTCATTTGAACCTGTCCAGGATACGTTCACAATAGAGCTTCAGGCCGAAGAAAAATATATGGAGCCTCATGTGAGCCATGGGGACGCAGAGTTAATGTGGGAAAGTGCAACGGGAAATGGGAAAAGCTATTTAAGAATGAAAGGAAAACTCCCGGAGCATCGGCTTGGAAAGCCTGTTGCGCTGCGTATCGAGAGCGACTCAGGAAATAGAATCAGGGAAATGGAAATACTGTCCGTCAGCGGGATATCTGCGGCCGGCTGCCATATTGATGTGGTGAAAGACGATACCTGGCCGCTCTATGTTGGTTTTTCCATCGCCTTAATTGCCGCCATGGCGGTTTTGCTGGCCGGAAGCTTTGGAGTGATAAAGAAGAGGAAGAAGTTTGCTTATGCGTTAGAACTGGCGGAGGGATTGAGGGATGATCCGTCAGCCGGGGACTGTTTTAAGGAGGGACAAAGATACTTTCTTGCAGTTGAGAGAATGTGTATTGTGGATACTCTATCGGGGATGCTTTTCGTATGGATTTCGGTCCTGTGGGTTTACCGGCGGTCTTACAGTCCGGGCTGGTCTCGGGCAATCAGCTGGTTTCTGCTTGCAATGGCCGCATTTTTCATAATTACTTATTTTCTTCGGATTTACAGAAACCGGATAATGCTGCGCCCGCTGCTCTGCGAAAACCGTCCTTTAAGCGCTTCTGCGGCCTGTCTGCTGTCTGGAATCAATGGAATCGGAAATATGAAGGAACGGGCGATTTCCTTGCACAATGCCGCGGTGGGATTATACCGCAGCGGCCGGGTCAGAGAGGCTCTGACACTGGAAGATCTGGCATGGAAGCTGGCAGGAAAGCATAAAGGCGCCATGCTCTGTTTCCTGCACAGCGATCTGCGCAGCGCCTGCCTGCGCTGTTTGGGAGAAGAACAAGCGGCTGAAAGAGAAGAACTAAAGCTGGAGATTATGCTTGAGGAGACGCCGTGGCTCTGTAAGAATAAAGATATTCAGATGCGTTCACTGTCCGCAAAGATTCGCGGTCTGATAAGTGGAGGTGATTTGGAGCAGGCTGAAATAGAAGGGAACTATTATTTAGACCGCTGCCACAATGATTACCACCGCCTTCCTATGTTGGCTATGATAGCAGAGGTGAAGGAAATGCTTGAAAAGCCCCTGGAAGCGGCTGACTTGCGGAAACGTCTGCTCAGTTACAGTCCTGAAAATCATGAGGTCTTAAAGGCTATGGCCTACGGACCCTGCACTTATTCATATACCAGGCTGAAGGCGCATGACTTTACCGGAATTATATTACGAGCGGCTTATGTGCTGGCTGTCATGTTCTTTCTGTTTCAACTGGCAGACGGGGCAACTCACTCCAAAGGACAGGAAGACAGTCCTGTTTACACAGAAACGGAAATGTCCTCGTCTGCCGGGATAGACAACCGGGAAACTACACCGTCTGCTCTGAAAGAAACGGCGTCCGGGGAACCTGCGGAATCCTTAGTTAGAAAGGCGGCGGATTTTTCCATCACCTACCCGGAGAACTGGGACGGACTCTATGTTGAGAAGCCTTTGGAAGGGGGCGGAATTTCAGTTTTCCAAAAAAGTTCTTTTGAACAGAACGGGGACGGGCTGCTGTTCTCGATCCGTATTTTTAATAATGGTGATTATGTGAATGAACCAGACTATGAGATCTTAGGCTATGACGGAGCGAATGTATATGCTATGAGCTTGCCTACGGATGTGACCTTTCTTTTAGAAAATGAACAGGTACAGCATGAGTATGAACAAATGGTGTGGGACATTGAACCGGTTAAGTACAGCTTTCGCATAGATTCCGATTCAGCCCGGTATGACGGCAGCGAATTTATATTTCCAAACAGCAGCGATGCCGCTCTGAACGAGGCTAATTTGCTGAATTTATCCGCGCAAAGGCTGCGGATTGCGAAAAACGAGATTTACGCGCGGCACGGGAGGCGCTTTACGGATATGGAACTGCAGCAATATTTTAATAGTTGTAGTTGGTATGAGGGTAAAATTGAGCCTTCTGAGTTTACAGACGACCTTTTAAACGAACTGGAGAAGAAGAATGTACAGTTGATTCAGAAGCAGCAGGAACGTATGGAGTAGCGGATAGTTATAAGAAAATATCAAATCTACAGTAGGCGCTATTTCATAAAATAAATAAGCATGGGAATATACAAAAAGGAGTTTCTATGAAAGTGAAAAAAGTTTTGGGGATTATAATGGGTATATTGGGAACTATTTTGGTAATTATTGAGATTCTATTGAAAATGAAAGAAAGTATGTCCATATCTGTTATAGGCGGTGCAGATGGGCCAACTTCTATATTTTTAGCTGGCCGAATAGGCGGGAATATATCTATTTTAATAATTATTTTGGGAGTGATTCTTATGGTTATAGCAGGATTCATTCTTTTTAAGCGTAAGCACTGACTTCCGATGCTCTTTCTTCTTAATAGGTTTGTTTGATATAATTGGCTTAATCAGAAATAGCGGAGGTGGTGTAATATAAATGAATGGTTCTGTACTGATACAATCCTTAAAACAGTTATGGGGTATTATTGTTCTGGAATATAAATATCACGGCGATCTTCCCAGTATTGAAAGCTATCATCCGCAGGTGAAATATGCTTTGCCCTTTAGCGGTGAGTGGGTAGTTGTAAATGGCGGGGTAACTGAAAAAACCTCTCATTCCTGGGAGATACCAACGCAAAGATATGCTTATGATTTTGTTATCCTGGATGGCGCCGGCAGCAGCTTTCAGGGAGAAGAGACAGAAGCAGGTTCCTTTTATTGTTATGGCAGGGATATTTTAGCTCCGGCAGACGGCACGGTGGCGGAAATTTGTACCGGGAATCCGGATAGCAGGATCACGAAGAACAGGGCCGCCTCATGCAATGCCCGTGATATTCGGGGAAATTACGTTCTGATTTGTCATTCTGATGGTGAATACTCCTTGCTGGCCCATCTTAAACCTGACAGTATACGGGTGTCTGTGGGGCAATCCATAAAAAGGGGAGAGAAGATCGCTGAATGTGGAAATTCGGGGAATACCTCGGAGCCACATCTCCATTTTCAGGTACAGTTGGGAAAAAGCTTTTATTCCTCTCCCGGGCTTCCGGTTGAATTTGAAAATATCAAAGTGAAGAAAACTTTGAATTATGAGAAGTTTGATGATAGATATTTGAAGGAATATAGTGAAAATTATTATCCGCCGTTTATTGGAGTTGGGCAGACGGTCTATAATGTTAATACCGAAGGTTGGAACCGTGATTCGATTATTTAATAGGGGAATCAAACTTCATAGAAGGCAGGTCTGACAGGGTAACTAAATAGCGCTGTAGGTTAAGAGGAGGACTTTATGAAACAATTTGTACTGTATGCATTACTAAAGGCATTTGTGATTTCTGTTGGCTTTGATTTGGTGTGTCTGATTTATGGGGTAGTATCCGGCAATCCTTACAGAATAACCTTAGCGGGTGGAGTAATATGTTTCCTGGTATTGTTCTTTGTTGAACTAATTGAGTGTTTATGGAAGAGCCGAAAAAAGTAACAGGTTTTATAATTTGATAGCCGATTTCTTCGAGATGATTGATATGAGGTAAAACAATATGGAGTTTAGAAGATTAACAGACAGCAATCATGCCATGTATCATCAGGCGATGGATCTATACCAGGCCAGCTTCCCGATTCATGAGCAAAGGGAAAGTCATGTACAAACCTGTATTATGGGAAATGAAGCATATCATTTTAATTTGATTTATGAGAACGATATGTGGGTCGGTATGATTCTCTGGTGGGAGACGGCAGAGTTTATCTATGTAGAGCACTTTTGCATCCTGCCGAAAATGCGCGGTAAAAAGTATGGGCAGAAGGCATTGGAGCTTTTAGACGGGGAGCGAAAAACAGTCATTCTTGAAATCGACCCTCCTACTGATGATGTATCCGTTCATCGCAAGCAGTTCTATGAGCGTTCGGGATACCAGGCCAACAGGTATTCTCATGTTCACCCGCCCTATAAGAAGGGCTTTAAAGGGCATGACCTTGTTGTGATGTCCAGTCCGGATCAACTGTCGGAAGCAGAGTATCGCGCTTTTAACAGTTATTTAAGTGCGGTAGTCATGAAAAGTTAAAACCTGGCAATCAGGCAGTAAGACACCATATAACAGTTTTTATAGGGCCTTACCGCCTTTTTATTTTTACGAATCAGAATATGTCTATAAGTTCTGTTCTAAAAACTGTATACATGCCTGCTCCATCTGCTTCAGACCAATCGCTTCCATTGGAAAATGACCGGCGCCTTCCAGGATTACAGTCTGTTTTTTACAAGCCAGGCGATTGTAAAAGAGATTGCTTAGCTTTATATCTGTCCAGCGGTCATCTCCAGGATGTGACAGTAAAACCGGACACGCTGTAAATTGTTCAGGTTCTATTCTTATTTCAGGATTGAGCATGGAATATATAAAGTTTATCGGGACTCTCACGCCAGAGGATTTCTTATCTTTCATAAGAATCCGGGCTACCTCTTTCTGATTGACTATGGCTTTCATATTTCCGATCCACTTCATTGGAATTTTTACTCTGCCGGCAAAAGTGTGCATAGCTGTCATAAGGGGCTTCGCCATAAGCCCCAATAATGGATTTCTAGCTGAGTTCCTGGTGACGGTTTTCTCCCGCTGATCGAGAATACAGGAGACAATCAACCCTCGGATATTTTGACTTTTACAAGCAATCTGATAAGCTAACATTCCTCCGGCGCTAAATCCAAACAGGAATATGGGTAAGCTCTCATTACTCTGATAATATTTTACTATTTCTACGCTGCATGAAACCCAGGTGTCATACGTTATGTCCTTTATATAGCAGGTACAGCCGTATAAAGGTAAATCCGGGCAGATTACCTCAAACCCGGCTCTTGCCAGTGGCAGGGCGATGCAGGAAAGTAATCGTCCATTTCCCCCAACCCCATGAAACAGTATCAGCCGGCCCTTGGACACAACTGGCTTGTAGTGGTCGATATGTATGTCCATGCCAAGGATCGGTATAAAATACTCTTCAGGCAGATTGTTCGTAGTTAACCGATTGCTTTTAGGTAAATATGGTTGAAGCATTCTCCAGAACGGATCGCAATGATAAGTTTGTATGTTTGTTTCCTCCTTTAAATTAACTGTCCCACTTGTGGCACTTATGATTTTATAGTACAATAAGAATCCAGTCAACTATGTTAAAGCAAGTTCCACATTTAACGTAATATGTGGCAGGAGGCATTATGAAAGCGCTGAAAGAAAACCCGATTGCAGCCCAATCAAAGCAAATGATATTAAAAGCATTGCTGGAGTTAATGGAGTGTAAAGCCTATAACAGCATTTCCATCAAGGAACTGGCGGAGTGTGCCGGGCTTGACAGAAAAACCTTCTATCGTAACTTTAAGTCGAAGGAGGAGGTGTTGTATTTACGTCTCCATGAATTGTGTCAGTTATATATAAAGGAATTGAAAAAGCTACCGCAGTTCACCTCATATACGGTATCAAAGGCATATTTTCTTATCTGCCGGCAGAATGCGGATTTTTTTATGCTGTTGAAAAAGAATGATCTGCTTCCTTTGGCATTACTTAAATTCAATGAGTATTTAGAGGAATTGATTACTTTATTCCTCGACGATCCTGTATACAGGAAGAAATCTCAATACGAGATTTACTACCAGGCAGGTGGGTTCTGGAATGTCACGATTCGGTGGCTGGAAGAAGGCGCAAAAGAAAGTCCGGAAGAAATGGCACAGATGATAGGCGCTATCATGCCGCCGCTTAAAGTTGAGGAGTAAGAAAAGCCTGATTAATGAAAAAACAGGGGATAGTCTGAAGCATTTACGCTTTGAAACTATCCCCTTAGTGCTTAAACCCTAAACTGAATGATACACTTTAATAATGTTATACTAAGTTCCTGGAACAAATCTTCATCGTAGCTGCCGTCAATAATTGAATTTTTGATAAGCAGCGGCCGGTACATCTCCAAAATTTCAGCGATAGCCGGCTCATTTCCTGCTTTTGCCTGCTTCAGAAGTTCCATAAAATCCATTTCTGCCTTCTCCCATCCTCTGTTTGATTTTTTGAATCGTGCGGTAATAAATAGCGGCTGCGCCTTTATAAGTGATTCCTAACTCTGCGGCAAGCTCCTCAAAGCTCTTATCCTCCAGGGCGTGTGAAAGAAAAACGTGCCGCTCACGGTCTGTTATCTGTTTCAGCGCATAAATAAGCGAATCATTTTCCAACTGCATAGGAAGCGGCAAATTATGATACACTTGCTCGTCATATTCTAAATCCCAGGCTTCGTCCTCCATAGAACATTCCATACGGAGTTTCCTGTTTCTTTGGTTCATGTAATCTTTTCGGCGTCTGTTTACAGCCGTTACCAGATATGATGTAAAACGGTTCTGCAGTTTCTCTGCTTCTCCCTGTCCATTATTTCTCTGCCACATGGCGTTTCCTCCATTTTCAAGAATTGTTGTGCGATTCTTGAAAAATGGAGGTCCGCGGCAGCGGGTGGGGACTTTAAAACAAAGAAAGCAGCCATGAGTACGCCAATATGCGTAAACGGCTGCTTTTCTGACTGATACATTGAGAAGTTCAATAGTTAGCCCATCACTTCTTAAAAGTGGTGGTATCCGTATAAATACAGATACTTTTTCTTGAAGTAATCTAAAAAGTCCTATTGGGTCAAGTATCCTGAAAGCTGTGTGTCGTGGAGCTGTATGGCTTTTGAACAGCTCAATGTTGTGGATATATCTATCCATAACATTGCTCCTAGCCCGCAGCTATGCGGACGGCACACAGGCGGCGTCTCATCCTTTTTCTTGGATTTGGCAGCACGAGCTGCCACCCTGCCGATATATTTTTTGTTGTTTTTAAAGCGAGACGGGACTTCCTGCAAAAGAACAGGGAGATCCCGGCATTTTATAAATGACAAGTCCCCCTATTGACATTTCCGTATTCTATTGTGGTATTCTGACTGTGTCTGCTCCTCCCCAGTTATATTTAAGCTGCCATAAGTAAATTTTATTAGGAAAGTGTTAGATAAACGTGAGTTAATTGTGAGTAATGTATAAGACCGTTCGACAAATTTTGCACGTCAGATATTTGGGTCATGAAAATGAATAAATATAAAGACAGTCTAAAGTTTTTATAAACAAACAAATTTTGGCTTGCGATTCCACCCTCCGTCCCGTATAATAGGCGCAATATCTGTTTTACGGAAAGGAGGAATACGATACCATGGACAACGCCGCAGGCGACGCTGCCCCTTGTACATACGCTCAAAACATGAATTGTTATGATACTACGCACGTCTTGCGCCCTTTTGCGTCCAAGAGGTGCTTTTTTCGTGGTAAAAGCATCTGCGGTATTTCGATGGTCAACTTATGAACCGATTATTTCAGTATTTGAAAGGTCTTCCCCCGGGACGTTTGATAACTTTGGGGTTTGCAGCGGTGATCTTATTTGGAACCTTTCTGCTGCTGTTGCCGGTGTCTGTGAATCCGGGCATGAAGGTAGAGGTAATTGACGCCCTCTTTACATCTACAAGCGCAGTCTGCGTGACAGGTTTGATTGCCATAGATACCGCCGACCATTTTACCGCATTTGGACGGGCTGTGGATGGCCGCTGATCCAGATTGGAGGACTGGGGGTTACCTCTGTCGGCGTGGGTTTCATTTTAGCAGCCGGTAAACGGGTAGGCTTTAAGGGCAGGGCGCTGGTGAAGGAAGCATTAAATGTGGACAGCTCCAAAGGTGTAATACGGCTGGTTAAGGCGATCCTGCTTATGACGCTGTTATTTGAAGCGATGGGAGCAGCCTTGAGCTTTATCGTATTTGTACAGGATTATCCGCCTTTAAAGGCTATGGAAATCAGTATCTTCCACTCGATTGCGGCCTTTAATAATTCCGGATTTGATATCCTGGGAGGGCTGCAGAACCTGATACCATATCAGACGGACGTATTGCTGAATCTGGTGACCTGCGGTCTGATTATTTTTGGCGGTCTTGGTTTCCTGGTTATTCTTGATGTTTTGAAAATGAGGTCTTTTAAAAAGCTCTGTCTCCATTCAAAGGTTGTTATTACCACGAGCGTGATTCTTCTGGCGGCTGGCACGCTGCTTTTAAAAGCAACCGAGGATATATCATGGCTGGGAGCATTTTTTCAGAGCGTTTCGGCACGAACGGCAGGATTTTCTACATATCCGATTGGAGAGTTTTCTAATGCAGGATTATTTACGCTGACAATGTTAATGTTTATCGGAGCGTCTCCGGGATCAACGGGCGGCGGTATCAAAACCAGTACCTTTTTTGCCCTGTTAGTATCCGTGAGAAGCCTTATGACAAAAAAGCATTACGGAGCGTTTCACCGGAGTATACCGGCAGAAGGAATTTCCAAGGCTTTTATGATTGCGTTTCTGTCTTTTCTGGTAGTGTGCGGCGGAACCTTTCTGCTCTGTGTATTAGAACCGGGATATAGTTTTATACAACTGATGTTTGAAGTGACCTCGGCCTTTGGCACGGTTGGGCTTTCTACTGGAATCACGCCGGAACTGGGAAGTATCAGCAAACTGGTGATAATTCTCATCATGTTTATCGGCAGACTGGGAGCCTTTACGCTTGCTTCCATGTGGGTATGCAGGCAGATGCCTCATGCCAGGTATATAGAAGAATCAATTATTATAGGTTAAGGAGATACAAATGAAAAATACGAAGCACACCACATTTGGAGTGATTGGACTCGGGCGTTTTGGAACAGCGCTGGCGAAAAGCCTGGCGGAAGCCGGCAAAGAAGTAATTGTGGTTGACTGTAATGAGAGTAAGGTCCGGGAGCTGCGGCACTATACGGAACATGCATTTGTCGCGGAGGATTTGACAAAGGAGACTCTGGAAGATATCGGAATTCAGAATTGTGATACGGTCATTATCTGTATTGGGGAAAAAATCGACACCAGTATCCTTACCACCTTAAATGTGGTAAGCCTGGGGATTCCCCAGGTGATTGCCAAGGCAATCAGCCGGGATCAGGGCGCTGTGCTTGAAAAAATCGGGGCGGAGGTCGTCTATCCGGAAAGGGATATGGCTTTGAGGCTTGGGAAACGGCTGGTATCCAACAATTTTCTGGATTACATTTCGCTGGATAATGAAGTGGAGATACAGCAGATTCCCGTTGCGTCTAAAATGGTGGGAATGACTGTGCAGGAGTTTAATATCCGGCAGAAATATGGGCTGAATATTATTGCGATTGAGCGGGGGCATGTGACGGATATCGAGGTGTCACCGCAATACCGTTTTGGAAATGACGATATTATCGTAGTAATCGGAAGGGTTGAAAAAATCAAACGGTTTGAATCGGACATAGAAGATTAAATGTGTAAGGAAGGCTGGAATATCAACCTATGCAGACAGAAAGACTGCCAACGGCTTCCCAGGGGGGAGGAGAGTATACCGCTGGCAGTCTTTTTCTATTCTAATCTGGTGTGAAAAGCAGAGTTAGAATCTAATCAAAATTAACATCTCCAACAGGAAGGGCTATATTTTTACCTTTCCTTAGAATACAGCTATATGTAAACATTCCCAGGCACCCGACCGCGAACAGTATTCCTATTGGATAGGCTACGGAGGTAGAAAGACGCATCCCTTCTTCCGCCATCAGAATATAGGTACAGGATACGGCTGACATAAAGGTTGCCGGTAATGCTGTCACAAGATAAGCTCTTCCGCGTTTTAATAAATACACGCTGGCTGCCCAGAGAGCGATCATAGCCAGAGTCTGGTTACTCCAGGAGAAATATCTCCAGATAATCTGTACGTCTATCTGGGTGAGGAAGGCTCCTACACCTAACAGAGGAACTGTCAGGACCAGGCGGTTTTTAATGGGCTTCTGATCGTAATTAAACCAGTCTGCCAGGGTAAGCCGGGCGCTTCGGTAGGCGGTGTCTGCTGAAGATATAGGACAGGCGATAACGCCAATCATTGCGATAACCGCGCCTATCGGTCCCAGCAGGGTAAAGCAGATTTCATATACCACGGACGCCTGCCCCTGTCCGAGAGCGGCCAGCAGCCCGCCGGTGCCGTTATAGAATGCGGCTCCCGCAGCAGCCCAGATCAGAGCGATAATGCCTTCTGCGACCATGGCGCCATAGAATACGTTTCTTCCGCTCTTTTCACTTCTCATACACCGTGCCATCAGCGGAGACTGGGTGGCATGGAAGCCTGAAATGGCTCCGCAGGCTACAGAGATAAACATAACCGGCCATATGGGAGTCCCGTTGGGGTGAAGGTTCTGCAGGGTGATTTCAGGTATCGTATAATTGCCGCTGAATAAAATCATTCCGCCAACGCCAAGTGCCATCACAATCAGGCAGATCCCGAATATAGGATAGATTTTTCCAATCAATTTATCAATGGGTACAAAGGTTGCAAAAAAGTAATAGACGAGAACAACAATCAGCCAGAAATTCATATCCAGCACTTCCGGAGTCAGCATAGCCAGCAGGTTGGCGGGACCGGTCGAGAAGCTGACGCCTACCAGTACCAGGAGAACAACGGAGAATACGCGCATGACCTGTTTCATTCCGTTTCCCAGATACATGCCGGTTAACTCGGATACGCTGGCTCCCTTGTGGCGCATGGACATCATGCCGATCATGTAATCATGGACTCCGCCGCCCAGAATGGTTCCCAGGGTAATCCACAGGAATACGGACGGTCCCCAGGCGGCACCGGCTAAAGCTCCAAAGATAGGCCCCAGCCCGGCGATGTTTAAAAGCTGAATCAGGAAAATACGGGCGGTTCCCATGGGAACATAGTCAGCGCCATCTTCCATGGCGATTGCCGGCGTGCGGCGGTCATCCGGTCCAAATACTTTTTCGGCGAATTTACCATAAACAAAGAAACCGCCGACTAACAGGAACAGACAGATAAAGAAACTGATCATACGTTACGCCTCCTTTTTTTGATTTATTTTATGGTCTTATTATACAGAAATCATAGAAAATGAAAATATTTTTTGTGGGAAATGTGAAGTTCGACGAGCGAACAGCAGACTTCGGCGCAGAAAAAGGGCTGAAAAAAGGACCGTCATCAGGAAGGCGGTCCTCAAATCTTCATTCTCTGCCGAAAGGCTTTTGTTTTTTCCCTTCCTATGGGAAATATCTCGGAGCCACAGCCCTTCAGTTTCAAAGCCAGTCCATTGTTGGCCCAGGGGAAAACTTCGGAGACAAATGCAAGGTTGACAAGATAGCTTTTATGAATTCGGAAAAAACCGAGGTGAGAAAGCCTCTTTTCATAATCTCCAATCAGGATATTTTCCGCATAGCCGTCTGTCACGGTATGTATCATGCAGCCGCGGCCGCTGGTTTCAATATAGATAATGTCTTTGGTGTCCGTAAAAATCACCTTGCGGTTAAATCTGATGGCGATTTTATTTTCCATCGGGTCTGAAACGGACAGGCTTGCGCCGGGGACAGCCATACACTTTTTCAGGACGCTCCGCAGGCGGTCCGGCTCAACCGGTTTTAAGATGTAATCGGCAGCACCCAGTTCAAAGGCTCTGACTGCATATTCAGAGTAGGCGGTGGCAAAAACAACCGGTACGTCCGGAAGAATTTTCTGCATGGCAGCGGCCAGGGTGGTGCCCTCCATGTCGTTTAAATTGATATCCAGGAAAGCCAGGCAGATATCCGGAGTCGAAAGAAAAAGCTCCAGAGCCGCGGCTCCGCTTGCCGCTTCCAGAATCTCAGCTTCCGGCAGGATATCGGTTATCAGAAAAGCCAGTTCGCTCCGCGCGGGGCGTTCGTCATCGAC